>CBDVCL010000507.1:0-2020 GCA_965372475.1 uncultured bacterium
CTTGCTCCCGCATCAATCCTGGTTCCGCCATGGTCAACTACCAGTTGGCCATGGCTTACCTGCTGATGGGCAAGAAGCTGGTTGCCGAGGAGTATATCAAGAAAGCGCTGAAGAAGAAGCCGAAAGATGCTGATATAAAAAGACTGGCCCGGGAAATAAAGAAGGCGAGGAAGGCCAAGCTGAAAGTAGCCCCGCCCCTGCCGGAGAAATCGCTGCTGATCTATGACGACTATTTCTTCTTTGGCGTGAGGGAGAAGGTGGGCAATCGCCGTTGTGAGTCGCGTGACGATTTCAAATACAAGCGCTACGGGTTGAGCAGTCGACGCTATGACGTGGACACCTGGCAGCCTTTTGCCAGCGAGGTGTTCTTTAACCGCGCCTGGGTGCGTGGCGGCGTGAGATATCCGGGAGACCTGCGCGGTTACCTGGGCGAGGGGGCGCTTTCCTTTTACCTGCGTAGCAAGGAAGATGGTATCAACCTGGAAATAGGGTTCCAGGAGGAGGAGGACGATGCCGAGCGCGCCCGCCGCTACGACCTTAGTGACAGCGGTCCGCCTTTGATAACGGTGCCGCTGCGCCGTTATGCATACACAGGGCCGCGCTGGCAGCGGGTGATAATCCCCCTCACGGAGTTTGGCGAGGACGGCTACTACCTGCGGGCGTTCGACGAGGATGGCGTTGAGCTTCCCTACGAGAACCGCAGCGTCCTCTTCTATTTCTGGCGGAGGACCGGCGCCCTGGTGCAGCGGCGGAATGCGGCGAAGGAACGTTTCACCTACTGGATTGATGAGCTGGCGATCGTGCCCTCTTATGACCAGGGCAGGTATGATGCGCTGATGCTTGCCGCTGCCGAGATGAGGAAGGAGGAGGTGCCGCGGGAGTTCGTGCTTTTCGATGATGCGCCAATAGCGGATTTCTGGGTGATCCCCGACGACTTGGCGCACGTGATCGTGGACGAGACGGTGCGCAAGGTAGGGAAGAAGTCTCTGCAGATGGTGATGTTCGAGGCGCGCAAGGGAGGGGATACTGAGGAGGTCATAAGCTCCGTCGAGGACTTGACCCTTACCCCCGCCGACGAGAGAGCGAAAAGGATCCGGTGCGGCGTGCGCTTTGCGGACAAGGACCTGATGAACTTCTATCCCGACGGGGCGATCGAGTTCTGGGTGCGTGGTTTGAACGGTGAAGAGCACTTTGAGTTGAGCATCACCGCCCGGCATACGGAGCGCGTGGGAGAGGAGGTCAGCATGAGCACCGAGGATGTGCGTTATTATACGGAACTCAGCACGAGTTGGCAGAAGGTCAGCTTTCCCTTCGTGGACTTGAAGCTCAAGCGCGATTTCGACTGGAGCCGCGTGATAGAATTGACCTTCGGTACCAGCCCCGATCCGGCGCTGGAGTGGACGTGGTTCATAGACGACCTGAAGATAGTGCCGCGGAAGACGTTTGAAGGCAAAGTCCTGAAAGACTGATCAATTGTTGGGATTCGGGACTCGGGGCTCGGGATTCGGGAATCCGTTATCACGGTTGTACGTGATGTCAGCGGTGACGTGCCGATACCCGATAGCCGATACCCGATTCCCGCGTAGGATGCCACCGCGCTCGAAAGAGCGCGGGTATGTTAGTAACCTGACGAGAAAGCGGGAGGATAAGATGAAACGATCGTCAATCTGCGCAGTTGCCTTATCTTGTTTCCTCATCAGCGTTGCGAATGCGAAGGAGAAGAAGGAGATAACGCGAGGCGGCGACGAAGTGGTCATCAAAGCCGGCGAGGTGATCAAGGGTGACCTGCGCATCGGCGCGGCAAGAGTGGTCATCGCCGGCACCGTGCAGGGAAACGTGGTCATCGGCGGCGACGAGGTGGAGATAAGCGGCAAGATAACCGGTGACCTCGAGATCGGCGCCGCCGAGGTAGACATATCCGGCGTGGTGGGCGGCGACCTGGAGATGGGCGGTGGTGAATTGACCGTCTCCGGTACGATAGGCGGCAGCGCCATCTTGCGCGTGTCCGCGTTCGTGCTTG
>CBDVCL010000508.1:0-2017 GCA_965372475.1 uncultured bacterium
AGCAACGAGCAACTACTGAATCAACTTAATCTCGTCTATCGTTACTTTCCCCTTGCAGTGCTTCTTGGACAAGACCATTATCTTCAAAGAACGCACCTTGGACCAATCAAGCGTCTTGCCATGCTCCGCGTGCAGTTTTCCCCACCACCTCATCGCGCGAAACTTCCGCAGCGGCAAAACCATCCAGGCGGCTGTGCTCGCCGTGCCCAGGTCCAGGCCGCAGGCCACGGGTTTCCACAGCCCGGTGTTCTCGTCCAGCACCTCCGCCACCAGCATCCCCAGGCACTCCCCCTCCTCTATATCACACCGGACCCTCATGCTGATGCTGCCGCCGCGACTGAAGTCCGCCGCTTCAGCCAGGCTCAACGCGGCAGCGGCATCCGGCCGTGACACTTGCGGGTTGGGCTTGAGCTCAAACTCAAGCCGCAGGAAGCCGTCGGGCTTCTCCTTCGGTTTCTTTCCCTTCCCCTGCTCCTCACCCTTCACTGCTGCAGGCTTCTTGGCGCGAACAACCTTCTTCACCCAGACCAGCCGCGAGGTAGAACTGCCACCCATGCTCGCGTCGCTCTCCGCCCGCCAGGCCCCGCCCAATGGGCAAACGAAACCCGGTGAAGCAAAGGTGTCGATTGTTTCTTCCGCGGCAAACGAAGATGGTGAAATCGCGAGGAGCAACGCCGGGAGGATCAATGACCTCTTCTTCGTCAACATGCCCATAGAATATCATACTTCCAGCGTAAATCGTTAACCTGAACGCGCGGCCGCGGTGGGCCGCCCCTACGATGAGCTATCAGCGTAGAGGAGCGGGCGGACACATAGGTACGCCCCAACGATGGTTTGCGGCTGCGGCGTTAAGTACGCTTGCCAAACAGGGCCTTAAACATCCCCCACGGCCTTAACCCCCGCCCGGGCCATTCGAGTTCTAGACGTTCGTGTACCCTGCGCGAATTCACTTCCCGTATGCGGGCGGACAGCTCCGGCGTTACTCCCACGCCGCCGCGCAGAAGGCTATCTATTTCGCCGATGCCCTCGTATCGCCGCTCAGCATCTGACGCCTCGCCACGCCTGATAAGGCCATACCGCTCCTTGACCCGTGCCAGGGCCGCAAGCGCACGCAGACTGGCGTCACCCAACTCGGCGCGGCTCATCCACTTGGTGCTGTAATTCAAACGCTCTGTCCAGGCGGAACGCAGAAGCAGTTCCCTGTGCCCGGCCAGGGAACGGGTGAGCAGGCGGTAACCGAAGCGCCCCGGACTCTTGAATATAGGGCTGCCCGGGTCAACGAAGGGTGAAAGGGGGGATATATATGGGTGCAATCTGCCGCTTCCACCGTAGGAGCGAAGCAGCTCCTCGCAATACCTGACGTCATCCATCAGCGACGCCGCTGTCTGCCGCGACAGGCCCGTCATGAAGAAGATATCAAAACGCCGGCAACCGTTCTCCAGGGAGAGGCGCACGGTCTCCTCTATCTCCCCCTGGTCGTAGTCTTTGCCCATCGCCTTCCTCACCACGGGGTCATGGGAATCAGGAGAGAATTGCACGTTGTAACGGGGAAAGGCCGCGGCGATACGGCGAAAATATGCGGCATCAGCGGGGCGGAAGAGTTCGACCACCACCTCGTTCTTCAACCGTAAGGCCGAGGCGAGTTCCAGGAAACGGCCCATCTCTCCTCCCCCCATCTCACGCAGGTCTCCGAGCAGGAATATCGGTCCCTTGAAAAGGGACGCGGCCACGCCCAGGTCCCCGGCCAACTGGGAGGCGGGGGAAAACGCAGGTCGCTTCCTGCCGCAATAACCCCGAAAAGCCGCTGCGCCGCCACCACAGAAGGAGCAATTCCGCGCGCAGCCACGGCAGGTGAAGAGGCCGCTGATAGGATAACGTCGCCAACGGTTAAAGGGCATCGGGCTCCTGAAATCCTTGTAGCGCCAGGCCATCCTGGCCGCGACACGGTAATCGAGAGAAAGGCCGCGCAAGGAGCCAGGCACATGCCGCAAGGGATTGGCCCTGGTTCCACCGCCCT
>CBDVCL010000509.1:0-2003 GCA_965372475.1 uncultured bacterium
GTGCCCAGCCCTGGTTCCATTCCGGCTTGGTGTAAAGCAGCGCCGCGTCGTTGTCGCAGTATAGCCAGATAAACTGGGTGGAGAGCCCGTAGTTTTTGTCCAGCGTGAGGCGGCGGCTTCCCGCCACTGCCCCCGCGACGATGGGTATCTCTCCCACTTTTTCCCACCAGCCCATCATCTTTATCGCCGCTCTGCCTTTCTCTTGCGGCATATCGAAGAAGAGGTGGGTCTTATCCATTCCCTCGCCGCGCAGCACCACGCCGCTTTTCAGCGCCAGCTCGGCCCTCAGCAGGTAACTGCCGGCGGGAACCAGCACAGCTCCTTCCCCTTGTACTGCGTCTATCGTCTTCTGGAATGCTGCGGCATCATCGGTCTTGCCGTCGGCCACCGCGCCATAATCGCGCACGTTGGCGACTACGTGCACCGCAGGTATCCCTCCCCTCACTCCGGGCTCCCATTTGATGAACCTATCGGCAGGCAATCCCTGCGCGAATAACGCGTAATCTAGAAGTAATATGAGGGGGAAAAAGAGGGGCTTTTTCATGAGGATAGTATTATAATACTTTTCGTTCCTGATTGCACGAACGACCTTACTTCGCCCTCTGGGCTACGTAGGGCAGGCAACCGACTAACGACTAACGACGAACGACTAACCCTTCGATTCGGCTTCGCCTCCCTCAGGGCAAGCGACGGGCGACAGGAGACTACGCTCAGTTACAGAACAACTTCTAACCAAGGAGCAGAAATGTCTGAAAAGTACACCGTCGCCGTAATCGGCTGCGGCCGCCCCTGGCAGACAGAGGGGCATACGGGTTTCGGCATGGCGCACCAGCACGTGATCGGGCTTCTTAAGACGGGGAAGTGTGAGCTGGTCGCCACGTGCGACCTGAAAGTCGATCTGGCCGAGCGGTTCGCCCAGGACCACAAGGCAAAGGCGAAGGCCTACAAGGACTACAAGGGTATGATGGAAGAGGTGAAACCAGACATCGTCTGCATCTCGCTCTGGCCCCACCTGCACGCCGAGGTGGTGTGCGAGTGCGTCAAGCACAAGCCCAAGGCCATCCACTGCGAGAAGCCGATGGACATCCATTGGGACGCTTCTCTCAAGATGCATGAGGAGTGCAAGAAGGCGGGGGTCGTCCTCACCATCAACCACCAGCGTCGCTTCAATAAGCCCTTGATGAAAGCGCGCGAGATGATCAAGGAAGGCAAGTTCGGTAAGCTCTCCCTGATCGAAGGCGCCTGGCATAACTTTCAGGACTCAGGCACGCACGCTCTGGATACCATCTTCTTTTTCAACGGTGACGAGGACGCCGAATGGGCGCTCGGCAACATAGACATGCGCGGTTCAAAGAAGGTCTTCGGCGCACTGCAGGAGGGCCAGGGCATCGTCACTTTCAAGTTCAAGAACGGCGTGCGCGCCACGATGTACGCGGGCAAGGACCACCAGGATATCGGCGCCCTCGTGCGCGTTGTGGGAGAGAAGGGCGTGCTCGAACTCTACGAGAACGAGCCCTGGCTAAGCATTCAGCTGTTCGACAAGGCAGGCGGCTTCGAGGTGGTTGACACCGGTGAAGGCATCCACGACAACGAGGGCAACTACCGCGCCATGGAGAACTTGGTCGAATGCCTGGAGTCGGGCAAGGAACCCGAACTGCGCAGTGCCAACGCCCTCAGGCCCACCGAGATCATCTTCGCCGCCTACGAGTCGTCGCGCCGCCGCGCCCGCGTGGATCTGCCGCTTCCTCCCGGAAAGTGTGCGATGCTAGAGATGGTAGAATCAGGTGATCTAAAGGCGGATCAATAACGAAACGGAGAAGCGGCGACGGGGCGACGGGGCGAGGCAAGAGAGCCGTATTTTCGCCGTTTCGCCGGCTCGCCGTTTCGCCGGTTCGAAAACAAGGAGACAATATGTTCGCATCACTCGGACCCGGACACATCGGCATCGGCGGCACACTTGAAGAAGGCGTCGCCATGGCCAAGCAGCACGGCTTTGCGGGGCT
>CBDVCL010000510.1:0-2003 GCA_965372475.1 uncultured bacterium
TCAATGGTGCGGAGCGCCAGCTATGGCGGGTAAACTCCAGGACGCCACTACTGCACTTTTTCCTTTTTACCTTTTCCTTTTTGCTTCTTGACTTTCCCTGCCACCGACTCATACACCTCCAGCGTCTGCTGCGCCGTCCTTGCCCAGGAGTACTCCCTCACCCGGTTGCGGCCGAGCGCGACCATCTTCCTCTGCAGCTCGTTGTCCCCCAGCACCTTCCCTATCAGGGCGCTGAGCCCTTCCTCGTTGCCGGGATCGAAGTATTCCGCCGCCTCCCCCAGCACCTCGCGGTGCGCGGGGATGTCCGAAGCCAGCACCGGCCAGCCGCAGGCCATCGCCTCCAACGGCGGCAGGCCGAAGCCCTCATAGAGGGAAGGCGCCACCAGGCAGGCACAGTTATTGTAGAGATAGGCCAGCTGGTCGTGCGGCACGTTGGCGAAGAAGTAGACACAATGCCGCATGCCCTCGCGTGTCTCGTCGTCCAGCCCGCTCAGCTCATTGCCGCGCCCGGTAATCACCAGCTTGTGCGGCGCCAGCCCGGGGCGGCCCTTACCGGCGCGGCGGGCGTAGCCGAGGAAGGCGCGGATGAGAAAGGGCACGTTCTTGTGCCCCTTCAAGGCGCCGACGTATAGCACGAATTTCTCCGGCAAGCCAAGTTTCTCGCGCCAGGCCTTCGCCTTTTCCGGCGGCAAAGGCACCAACCCCTTTTCCACAGCGAGATGGGTCACGTGTACCTTCTCAGCGGCGGCGTTGAGCATGTTCACCAGGTCGTCCCTGGTGGTACGGGAAACGGTTATCACCGCGGCGCTCTTTCTCACCGCCCGAGCCAGCATGTAGCGGGCGTAGTACTTGCCGGTAAGATAGGGCAGGTACTGGGGGAAGCGAAGGTGGATCACGTCGTGGATGGTGACCACCGTCGGCCAGCGCTGTAACATCGGCATCACGTAGTGCGGCACGTGCACCAGGTCCGGCTTGAGGCGGGCTATCTTCCAGCTGAGGCTGACCTGCTCGCGCAGGGAGTAACCACGGCTGTCGTCGGTCAATTTGTGAAAGTTCTCGCCGAAATCAAAGCGGTCCAGTTGGGCCGAGGGCAGGAAGACGAAGTATTCGTTGGCGCTGTCCTGCTTAGACAGCTCTCCCAGCAGGCCGCGGATGTAGGTGCCGATGCCGGTGTCGAGTATTTTGCGTGCATCAAATGCTATTTTCATGGGCGGATGTCAATCTGTCGTTAGTCGTTCGTCGCTTTATCACGCAATGAAAAGATAAGATAATCCTTATCATTCACCACCAAGGGGTATCTCGAGCCTAGGGCCTCTTCCAACTTGCACGGCAACGACGCGGCCTCGGCGCGGGGCAAGAAAAGAAAGGCGGCCCCCTGCTTCTTGTATTCCTCTACCCAGTGGTAATCGGTATGTTGGCAGGGATGAAGATGCGACCAGCCGCGGCGTCTTATATGATAGAGATAAAAGGGGACGTGCACACTGCTGACCAGGAAGAGGTCATCCGCGCCGCTCATCTCCTCAACCGCCTCGGCCGCGCGCGGCAGCCAGTCTCCATACAGGTGATACCAGTGCTTGATGCGCAGGGAAGCGTGCAACGGCATCGAAGCGACCAGCACCACAAGCACCGCCCTTTTCCAGCGCCAGGGGCGGCCGCCGATGAGGCGATCAAGCCCCAGGCCGATAAGCAGGGCGTTGACGGGAACGAAGGGCAGGGCCGTATACTGGTGAAGCCGCCCGTAGTAGCCGATGAGAATAGTGTAGATGATCACGGCGATAAACCAGCTCAACACCACCGTCTGGTTCTGCCGCTGGCACCTGCGCAAACCAAGCGCGAGGAAGAAAAGGCCCGCGTAGGTGGTGCACAGCTCGGGGAAGCGGGAGAGGAACTGCGTACTCCAGAACTTGGGGTCGGCGAGTTGCTTACCCAGGTCCATCCAACCGGCGATGCTTGCGAAAGAGGCCGGCACGACAGCAGCGGATTTTACTGCTGCGTTCAGGGAT
>CBDVCL010000511.1:0-2003 GCA_965372475.1 uncultured bacterium
ATTCGACTTGCAAATCGTTTCTGAATCCAGGAATAACGCAGCATACCTCGGCATGGCCGAGCACGTAGCCGCACGCAGCGCGCGACAGGTCAGCGATGCCATCGCCGAAGCGTTCCTTCAGCTTCGCTATCTTCGGCGCCAACTCCTTCAACGCCTCCGCCTTGAAGTCAGGGCTACTCGCCCTGTGATCCCCCGCTTCGAATTTGGGAGGATTGCTCGCGCTGAACTTACCCAGCAACAGCCCTTGCCCCACGGGTCCAAAGGCGACGAAGGCAATGTCTTTCTCCTTCATCAGTTTCTGCACTGGGCTGCCCTCACGAATGAACTGGTCATCCGTGGCCTTGGCCCAGCTCTGGAGCACGATGGGGTTCACCTTGGGGACGACGCGCAGGAAATCATCGGCGGAATAGGCCGATTGGCCCACGTGCCGTATCTTGCCCTCCTCTTGCAGCTTTCCCATCTCCGCCACGGCGTCGTCCAGGTATTGATCGCCGGGGCCGAAATCAGCGTGGTGGAAATAGTAGAGGTCAATATAGTCTCGCTTCAAGTTTATCAACGACTGCTCACACTGCTGGCGGATGTGTACGGGATGAAAGGAGTGCTCGGCCGAGCCCCTGAGGTGGCCGACCTTGGTGGCGACGATCACGTCCTTGCTCTTATCCCCCAGCGCCTTCGCCAGCAGGCGCTCTGCTCTTCCGTTGCCGTAGACGTCAGCGTTATCGAAATGGTTCACGCCCTTGTCCAGGCCAAGCTTCACGGCCTTTACTACCTCGGCCTCGTCCACGCCGGCCCAGCCGATCTGGTTGCCGCTTGCCGCGTCCCAGTTGGGGCCACCGAGAGTCCAACAACCTAAACTTATTTCGGATACTTCCAGGTCCGAGGATCCCAATTTCCTGTATTTCATAGTCTCTTACCCTCTTAGAGTAAACAGCAGCCAGGAAGAACTGAATCCCCTGCATGCTGTCTACCGTCTACTGTCTACTTGATACCAAGTACAACAGCCATAGAATACAATCCCGGCTTCCTTCTCGCCACCCACTTGGCGGCGGTGAGAGCGCCCCGGGCGAAAGATGAACGGCTCAGCGCGGTATGCCCTAGACGCAGGGTCTCACCTGAACCGCAGAACATAACGTCGTGCTCACCGACGATCGAACCGCCGCGAATCGCCGAGATGCCTATCTGCCCTTTAGCACGTTTCTGCTTTTCCTTGCCGCGCCCAAAGACAGCCACCCTGTCCAGCTTCTTGCCATGGCCTGTAGCGGCTTCGTCAGCAAGTGTGATCGCACTACCGCTGGGAGAATCCGCCTTGCCGCTATGGTGTGCTTCCACTATCTCGATATCATATTCCTCGCCCAGCACCTGCGCCGCGCGGCGCGTGAACTGGAAGAGAACATTCATGCCCAGGCTCATGTTCGACTGGTAGACGATAGGGATCTTCTTGGCGGCCTTGCCCAACTGCTTGTGGCAGTGCACGTCCAGCCCCGTGGTGCCGATCACGGCGGGAGCCTCGTTCCTCACCAGCGTAGTCAGCATATCCATGGTCGCCTCCGCCGTAGTGAAGTCTATCACCACTTTGCGGAATATATCCACTTCCTTGAAAGACGCGACCAGGCGCAAGTCGTGCGCCCCAGGACCAACCAGCTCGCGCAGGCTCTTGCCGACATCGCCGTGGCCGGGCCACTCCACGGCGCCCGTGACAAGGATATCACGGTCGGCCAGGGCGAGTTTGGCTATTTCTAAACCCATACGACCGCACAGGCCGTGGATAACTATTTTCGTCATCTCACTCTCCTCTGTATCGGAGTGACGGTGTGTCGGTGTGTCGGAGTGTAACGCCGATACCCCGATACTCCCATACCCCGATACGGTTCACTTGGCGATTTTATACTTCTTGAGTTCCTTGCCTATCGTCTCCCTAACCTCCTTGCTCGGTTCCACGAGCGGCAGCCGCACGCGCGCGGAGCAGAGGCCGGCGATCTGCAGGGCGGTCTTCACCGGGCCGG
>CBDVCL010000512.1:0-1995 GCA_965372475.1 uncultured bacterium
CTGAGCCCTTCGCCCCGTGGGGCTCAGGGTAAACTCTGTCGAAGGGCCTGCCCTGAGGGAGCGCAAAGCGCGAACCGAAGGGTTGCTCGTCGCTCGTCGCTCGGAGAAGCATAGGTAACGATAGCTATGAACGAGAAGAACCTATCAGGCCTGATGCGGAAGAGGTTACCGGCGAAGGTATGCCGCCTGCTCAAGACCATCGGTAGCGAGGGGGAGAAGGCAGGGGTGCCCGTTTACCTTGTCGGCGGCATGGTGCGGGACCTGCTGTCGGGGGCGGGGCAGGACTTCGATATTGATATAGTCACTGAGGGTGACGGCGTCAAGTTCGCGCGGCGTTTGCAGAAGCTCCTGGGCGGCAAGTTGGTAGCGCACAGCCGTTTCGGCACCGCCACCATCTTTTCGCGGCAGTACGGCCGGCTTGACGTGGCCACGGCGCGGCAGGAGGTATACCCTTCTGCCGCGGCATTGCCCGAAGTCAGCCCCAGCGCCATTGAGTACGACCTTTACCGCCGCGATTTCAGCATAAACTCCATGGCCATCCGCCTGGACGGCCGCGGCTTCGGCCAACTGCACGATCCCTTCAACGGGCAAGGCGACTTGCGCCGCGGCATAGTACGCTCTCTCTATGAGCTGAGCTTCGTGGACGACCCCACGCGCATCTTCCGTGCCGTACGCTTCCGGGGGCGCTTCGGCTTCCGCCTGCATGCCGCCACGGCGAGCCAAATCAGGAGGACGCTGGCGCTGATCGAGAAGGGCGAGATACCGCTGGCGCGCATCGGCGACGAGCTGTTGAATGTGCTCAAGGAAAAGGATCCCCGGCGTGCCCTCAAGCAGCTTGAGAAACTGGGCGCATTGCGCCTGGTGCACCCAGCCCTGGGATACGGCGCTGCTGAAGGAGTGGTGGTAGGGCGCGTACTCAAGCTCGCGGGTGGTGGTGCGAGGAGCGGGCAAGGCCGCGCTGTCGCCCTCTTCCTGGCGCTGGCCGGAAGCATGGCAAAAAAAGAGTTGGGGGCGCTGCTGAAGGGCTTGCGGTATCGAGGCTCTTTCTCGCGCGCGGTCATCGCCGGCAAGGCCGGCAAGCGGCGCGCGCTCGCCGGCCTGGGTGTGCGTCAGCTTTCCGCTTCAGGCCTGGCCGGATTGCTTGACGGCCTGTCCGAAGGGGCGCTCATCTATTACATGGCGGCAGGCAAGGACGCCCGCGCGACGCGCCGCGTCTTGCGTTATCTCTCCTGTTTGCGTGAAGCCAAACCTGCTTGCAGTGGCCGCGACCTGATAAAGATGGGACTGAAGCCGGGGCCGTTATATAATAGGATATTCAAGGAGTTGCGGAGCAAGCGGCTGGATGGGGAGTTGGGGAGTAAGCGGGAGGAGTTGGAATACGTTAAGGGTAAGTACCTATAAGTAGTTGCTCGTCGCTCGTCGCTCGTTGCTTGAACGTCATGTGGGGACAAGACGATGTTGCTCGTCGCTCGTCGCTCGTTGCTTGAACGTCATGTGGGGACAAGACGATGTTGCTCGTCGCTCGTCGCTCGTTGCTCGACAAATGATGAAGGGGTTGATATGAAGGATAAGATAAAGGACTTTAGAGATTTGGATGTCCGGCAAAAGGGCATGGAGATAGTGGATGACGTTTACAGGCTGACCGAGAAATACTCGAAGGAGGAAACATATAACTTGAAGACCCATTCGTGGAAGTCGGCGCTTTCGATTCCATCGAACGTCGCTGAAGGGTTCAACAGGCGTAGCAGCAAGGAGTACGTTAGGTTCTTGTATATATCATTGGGGTCTTGTGGAGAGTTGGAAACGCAGATAGAGGTCGCTTTCAGAAGGAAATACATCACCGAATCAGATAGAAATGAGATCGTGGACAAGATTGACCACGAGTCACGTATGCTGTCGAAGTTGATAGAGAGGGTAAACCTTCACGGCAATACCGGGCGACGAGCAACCCTTCGACTCGCCCTGAGAAAGCGAAGTGCCTCTAAGGACTCGCTC
>CBDVCL010000513.1:0-1991 GCA_965372475.1 uncultured bacterium
GCGGTCCTTGCCCGGTTCCACCTTCAGCCCGGGAGAGCAGACGATGTGGTAGAGGCGGGATTCCTCCGCGAGCTCATGCTTCTTTACCTCGCCGCGCGCCTTCTCCAGCTTCTTACGCGCCTCCTCGTTTTTCGGCTCCTGGGCGACGATATGCTCAAGCACGGTTATCGCCTTGTCCACCTGGCCTTCCTTGAGGTAGATATCGGCGACAGTGACAGTCATGAACTCCGCGTCACCATCCACGGCGTCCTTTTCTTTCGACGCATCCACCTTTGCCCGCAGCCCTTCGGCGAGCAAGGTAGACCCCTTGTTGATCATCTCCTTGATGCCGTCCTGGGAGAGAGAGACGTAATGACGCATCGCCTTTATCATCTTCAGGCTGTCCAGCTCAGCGAGCACCTCCTCGCCCTCGCGCCGCTCAAATCCGAGCTTGCGCAGGAAGCTGTCCTTGTCTATCGTGGCGCGCACGTTGCCGCGCGCCTCCTCGTACAGGGCCTTTAGCACGCGGTAGTGCTTTTCCTTATTCGGCCTTGTGTCATCCGCATCCATATCTCATCCCCCCCAGTAGACATAGCTTTGTTCGCACACTCCGTAACATATCAGGTCTTCAACATCAGCGAATGTAAGATAAGCGGGAAATTGCCGCTAAAGGAAAGTATAGCAGAGAAGCAAGCTTAAGCAAAGCACTTCTCGGCTCGGCAGACAGTAGTGGTGTTGGGGTCAAACTAGGACGCAAACCAGGTTCGGCAGGAAAGGCCGGCCCTAAGAGCACACGCCAGGCCTGAGAAAAGCCGCAGGTCTGATGCGGCGCCCTGCCGGAGATACTGAGCGGGGGGTCAGCCCGGAAACGGGCCCTCTATTCACTTCAAGCAGATGCCCCGTCCTCGGCTGGCGCGGCTAATGCCGCCTCCGCCTCCGCCACCAGTTCGTCCATCAACTCCTTGACGGAAACGATCTTGTCGATGCGCGGCACATTGCTGCCGCAGAAGACGACGGCGTCGTCCAGGGCGCCGTGACAAGCGGCGAACATCGCATCGGCGATGCAATATGGAGCGGTCGCCGGGTCACAACCGCGCAGGCAGATATAATCGCAGGAAAAGGGCACCTTTTCGCCCCTAAGGATCTTCTTCACGAACGCCGTCTTCAATGTCCTCCCCGGCAGGCCGACGGGGCTTTTTATTATCGCGATATCATCCTCGGTCGCGGCAAGGTAGGCCTTTTTGAAAGCGTCAGCCACCGAGCACTCGTGTGTGGTTACGAAGCGCGTGGCCATCTGCACCCCGGCGGCCCCGGCACGCAGGAAGCGGGCTATGTCCTTGCCGTCGTATATCCCCCCCGCCGGTATCACGGGAATCTCGCCCTTAGCCCCGTGCTCTTCCACCACCGCCAGGACATCAGCCAGGATATCCTCGAGCGCCGGCGCCTGGGATGACACGAGCTCGTCATACTTGAAGCCCAGGTGCCCGCCGGCACGGGGCCCCTCGACGATGAACGCGTCCGGGCGGACATCATAGCGCTTGCGCCACGCACTCGTTATCAGGGCCGCGGCCTTGCCGGAAGACACGATGGGTATCAGCTTGACGCCGCCGCCCTCTGCATACTCGGGCAGTTTGAGCGGCAGACCCGCGCCGGCGGCGATGAAATCGGCCTTCTCGTCCACGCTGGCACGCACCGCCGTCTCGAAGTGCCCGAGGGCGACCATGATGTTCACGCCGATAACGCCGATCGTGGCCGCTTTCGCCTGGCGGATCTCCTCCCGCAGGGACTTTATCGAAGCCCCTATCGGGTCTATGCGGTCGTGCTCGATAACCTCGCCAAGGCCTACCCCGGCAATCGTGCCGCCGCCGCCGCAATCCGCGACCGCGACTGCCAGCGAAGAGGTAGAGACCTTTACGCCCATGCCTCCCTGGATGATGGGCACCTTGATCTCCAGGTCGCCGATCCTAAGCCCCTTGAGACGCTCAGCCATGTGTTTTCCCCGACTCCCTATG
>CBDVCL010000514.1:0-1986 GCA_965372475.1 uncultured bacterium
TTCTTCCTCTTCTATGACCTGGACGAGAAGCAGGTACGCGAGGGCGGGGAGAGCATCGCCGAGGAGCGGGTACGGGGCGTCTCCCCCGCGCTAGTGAGTATGCTCAGTTTCTGGCGCCTCCGCTCCCAGTACCTGCGCATGGCGCGCATCCGTGACATGCTCCAGGAGATCCACCTGGAAACGACAGAGCAAGGCATCAACCGTCGTGCCGGCGAGGACATCCTCGCGCTCGGTTACAGGAGCTGTTGGATAGGCATGTTAGCTGACAAGCCGAACCGGCTGGAAAAGGTGGCCTGCGACGGGTGCGACTCCAATTGTCCGAAGAGCCTCCCCTTCAAGGGGGACAGGGACGGGACTCCCGAGGCGAAGGCGGTGGAAAGCGGCGCCAGCGTTGTGCATGAGAACATCCGCGAAGGCAAGGCTCCCGCCGGCTTGAAGCAGGACGCGCTCAGGCGCGGTTACAATTCCCTGCTCGTGATCCCGCTCAGAGGGGAGGGAAAGGTGGAAGGGGTGATGAACATCTACAGTGATGCCCAGTTCACCTTCGACAAGAACGAGGTGGAACTGCTTGAGCTCTTCGCCTCGCAGTATAGCGGCGCCGTGAAACGCGCCAGTATGCGCGAGGAGCTGGCGCTGGCGGAGAAGATGAACCTGGCGGGGAAGCTCTTCGCGGGACTGGCGCACGACCTAAATAATCCGCTCAGCGGCGTGACGGGCTTCGCGCAGTTGCTGATGATGGATGAGCGGCTGCCCACCTGGGCCAAGGGCGACCTGGAGAAGATCCACCACGAGGCGGACCGGGCGGGCAAGATCATGCGCGAGATGCTGGATTTCGCCGGGCGGCGCCCTCCCGACAAGAAGCTGCAAGACCTCAACGCATTCCTACGCTCACTGCTGGCGGAGCTTGAAGAGAAGCACAAGGAGCAAGGCATCAAGGTGCGCTTCAGGCCTGGCGCCGCGCTGGGCGCGGTGCCGATGGATAAGGACCAGGTGGACCGTATCTTTCGCAATATCATCGGCAACGCGGCCAAGGCGCTGGTGGGAAAGAAGAGGGGAAAGCTGCTCCAGGTGGTGGTGAGTAGGGACAGCTTGAGAGGCGTGAAGACGGTGTGCATCAGCTTCACGAATAACGGCCCGGCCATAGCGAAGGACAAGCTAGAGAAGGTATTCGAGCCGTTCTTCAGCGCGCAGGGGGGCGGCTTCGGACTGGGACTTTTCATCTCGCGCGACATCGCGCAAAGGCACGGCGGCGAGATCGAGGTATTCTCCCTGCCCCGGGGTGGCGCCAGGTTCTGCGTGCATCTGCCGTTGAAGGGAGGGTAGTGTGTTACTCGATCTTTCGCGGAGAGCGCGGAACGGTCGCCACCGCGACCGCGCGGAGAACGCGGAAGAGCCAACTGAGATGGGTGGATGATTTCCAGCTTTGGAAGACACAAAGAGAAAAAGAGACCAGCGTAGGGCCGGTATTCCGCGACTTCCGCGATGTTTCCGCGGCTTCTGCGCAGAATACAGAATAGCTGGGTACTGAGGAGGGGAGACGGGAGGTGCGGCGTGAAGGGGAAGGGCAAGGCGAAGATACTCGTGGTTGACGACGAGGCGAGCATCAGGGAGGTGCTGAGCCGCGCCCTGAGCGGCCTCGGCGAGGTCGCGCTCGCGGCGGCGGGCGGGGAGGCGAAAAAGCTCTTCTCCAGCGAGCGGCCTGACCTCGTCTTCCTCGACATCAAGCTGCCCGATGCGGACGGGTTGGAACTGCTCAAGGAGTTCAAGAGCGAAAACGAGGAGGCGAGCATCGTGATCATGACCGCGCACGGCGACATGACCAAGGTAGCGGAATCGATGCGCGGCGGCGCTTACGAGTACGTGGAGAAGCCCTTTGACCTGCTCCAGGTGCAGGAGATAGCCACCAAGGTGCTGCGCTCCCTGGAGCTTTCCGGGAGCAGCAAGGAGCCGAGCAAGAAGGAGCTGGAGCGTTCCTCCCTCGGCTCG
>CBDVCL010000515.1:0-1985 GCA_965372475.1 uncultured bacterium
GTTGGGTGGTGGAAGTGCTTGACGGGGCGGGCAAAGTGGCCGAGAGCCGCGACCCGCGGCGGGACTGGGAGGATTTCGCCTGGGATTACACTGGCGCCGCGGGGACAGGCATAGCCGTTGATTCCCGGCTCAACTACAGATTATCGTGCTGGGCTCCGCAGGGGCAATACTGGGAGCTGAAGGGCCCCGTATTGTCCATAAGCCCACCGGTCCTGCTGATCCTGCCCCCGGGGCAGGCGGACGCCAGGTTGGCTGGATGTGAGATAACGTTTCGCTCGGCGATGTGGGACAAGGTCGCCAGCTTGAAAGTGGTAGTGCTGGACAAGGAAAGCCAGCAACGGATGAGGACGATGGATTTCACGGGAAGCATCCCCGATTCCTTCTACTGGGATGGAAGAAATGACAGCGGGGCGCTTCTACCGCTGGAGCGGGAATACTCAGTGTGGATCGCCGTGGTCGACAGAGGCGGCAACAGCCAGGTGGTCAGTAACGATATATCTTACTTGAGGGCGGAGATGCGCGGCGAGGGAAGCACCTGGCTGGGCGGGGTTGATCTCCAGCCTGAAAAGCCGGTGATAGGGTTAGATGGGTACCTGAAGCTGAAAAAGGCCGCCGAGCTTGTGCGGCGGAATCCCGGCTTCAAGCTGGCTTTGAAAGGGCCAAGCAAGAAGACGCTGCTTGTGCTTGAATACCTGATGCGGCAGGAGGGGCTGACGCACGCGCAGATCAGCACCGAAAACGAGGGGAGCAAGCCGGGCGACCCGGTCGAATTGACGGTCTATTAACGGCTTCTTTGGGAGCCCGTAGTAGGGCTCCCCTACGATGATTGTCCTAAACGCATCGTAGGGGCGGACCACTGCGGCCGCCCGCGCGCCCGTAGGTGCGGCAAAGAACATGCACACCCCAACCGACGAGCAGATCATGTGCCGCCTCCAGGCGGGAGAGGAAGACGATTTCCGCCTGCTGATCCGCAGGTACAAGGGACAGCTGTTGTCTTTCGCCGGCCCGTATTGCAAGTGGGACATGAGCCTGGCCGCGGAGATGGTCCAGGATATATTCGTCAAGGTCTACGAGAAGCGGCACGCTTATGGGGCGGGCCGGCCTTTCCGGCCGTGGTTTTACAGCCTGGCGCGCAACTGTATCCTTGACCGCCTGCGTGTTCTAAAGCGGGAAAGGGGAAGGACAGTCGGGGTTGATTACGACCCGACAGATCCCGCCGCCGGCCCGGACGCTGAATTGTTCAATAAGGAGAGCACGAAGGAGTTGATTTCCCTTTTGGCGGGACTGCCCGAGAAACAGCGGGAGGTGTTGGACCTGGTGCGCCAGGGGTTCAGCTACCGCGAGATAAGCCGGGTGGTCGGTATCTCGGAAGTCGCGGTGAGGAACAACCTGCTGCGCGGCATCCGCAGGCTGAGGAAGCGAGTTACAAAAGGGAGGGTGAGTTCGTATTAGCTATGGGGAGATGCTGCATAATTGCTTCTCAGGGATTGACTAAGAAATGAATTGCAGGGACTGTGAAAAACTGTTACTGAAGGAGATCGAGGGGACGCTGAAGGCTCCTGAAAAGGCGGCCATGCGCCAGCACCTCTCGGCCTGCCCTTCCTGCCGCGGGCTGGTCGATGATTATCGCTCCATCCAGGAAGGGCTCCGCCCCCTGGACAAGGCCGCGGCCAGGTGTGAAGGCCTTATCGATGAGGATGTGATAATGGCGAGGGCCGCGGCCGCCGCACGGCCGCTCTCAAGACCCCGCATATGGAGATGGAGCTTCGCTGCCGCGGCGGTGGCGATCGTCTTGCTTGGCTTCTCGCTGGCGCGATACCTGTCCAGCGAGCGACCGCAGGAGACACCTGTGGTCGTCGCAAAGAGTAGGGGCGTATTGCAATACGCCCCTACCGGGGTGACGCCGCTCTCGCCACGCCGTAGCCCTTTGGCGGAGGCGGGCCAGCCTCGCCGTAGCCCTTTGGCGGAGGCGGGTGCTGCGCCTG
>CBDVCL010000516.1:0-1972 GCA_965372475.1 uncultured bacterium
GCGCGGCAGATCAAGTCCGCCGCGGAGCTGGAGAAATGGCTGCTCGATCTCTCCGAGCTGTCCGCCGCCCTCTCCCAGGAATCCGAGCGCCGCGAGATCCGCATGACCTGCCAGACGGACGACCCCGAACGGGCGGCGGCCCACAAGCACTTCGTCCAGACCGTCCTGCCGGCGGTCAAGCCCATCTCCCACAGGATTGACAAGAAATACATCGCCCGGCGCGAGGAATTCTCCCTGGACGAGAAGCGTTACCAGGTGCTCGACCGCAGTACCCGCGCCGACATCGAGCTCTTCCGCCAGGAGAACGTCCCCCTGCAAACGAAGCAGGCCCTGCTCTGCCAGGACTACCAGACCGTTGTTGGCGCGATGACGGTGGAATTCCGGGGAAAAGAACGCACCTTGCCCGAGATGGGGAAGTTCCTGCTGGAGCCGGACCGTCCCCTGCGCGAAGAGGCCTGGCGCCTTACCGCCGCGAGATACCTCAAGCACAAGGACAAGCTGGAAGACATCTTCGACAAGATGTTCAAGCTCCGCGTAGAGATCGCCGCCAACGCCGGCTGCAAGGACTACCGCGACTACATGTTCAAGGCCTACCACCGCTTCGACTACACGCCCGAGGATTGCCGTCGCTACCACGATACCGTGGAGAAGCTGGTCTTGCCTCTCTCGGCCGAGATACAAAAGAAACGCGCGGAGATGATGAAGCTTGAGCCGTTACGCCCCTGGGACACCAGCGTCGACCCCCAGGGACGCGCTCCCTTGAAGCCCTTCACGGCAGTAGAAGAATTGCGCGCCGGCGCCCGCGACATCTTCAAGCGGCTTGACCCCGAGCTGGGCGCGCAGTTCGCCGAGATGGACGGCATCGGCCTACTCGACCTGGCGAGCAGAAAAGGCAAAGCGCCGGGCGGCTACCAGGCCACGCTGGCGGAGACGCGCCTGCCCTTCATCTTCATGAACGCGGTCGGCGTAGACGGCGACGTGCGCACCCTGCTGCACGAGGGCGGCCACGCCTTTCACACCATGGCCGTAAGGCAGGAACCGCTCACCGCTTACCGCCACGCGCCGATGGAATTCTGCGAGGTGGCCTCGATGAGCATGGAACTTCTCGCGGGAGAACACATGGACGTCTTCTACAAGGACGAGCAGGAACTAAAACGCTCTAAGCTTGAGCATCTTGAGGAGGCGATCGACATGCTGCCCTGGGTGGCGATCGTCGACGCCTACCAGCACTGGCTCTACACCAACCCCAAGCACGACCGCGCCGGCCGCAGGCAGGCCTGGCTGAAGATCCTCGACCGCTTCACCACGGGACAGATCGACTACACGGGCCTGGAGGAAGAACGCGCCCACATCTGGCATCGCCAGCTGCACATATTCGAAGTGCCTTTCTACTATATAGAATATGGCATCGCCCAGCTGGGCGCCTTTCAGCTCTGGGACCGGGTTAGAAAGGACGGCAAGGCCGCGCTGGCTGATTACAGGAAAGCCCTGGCCCTGGGCGGCTCGCGGCCCCTGCCGGAGCTGTTCGAGGCGGCGGGATTGAAGTTTGACTTCTCGGAGAAGACGATCGCGCCGGCGATGGAACTGCTGGGAGAGGAACTGGCGAAGCTGTAAGGGCGACTTCGCCGCCTGTCACTCGTCGCTCGTCGCTCGTTCTTCGCGCGATGTGCAGCGCATCTCGTTTGCCGACAAGACGAAACACGAAATGCGACGCACGAGGAACGAACTACTTGCCGAGCGCGCCGCGCAAGCGCTCAACGAAGGGCGGTAATTCCGTATTGTAAGGGTTTATCACCAGGGCGCGCTCATAACTGGCCAGCGCCTTCTCGTAGTTATTCAATTGGTAGTGAGTGTTCCCCAGGCATAGGAAGTGCGCCTCGGTCTCATCGGCGGGGGAATGCGGCAGGTTCAGGAGGCGAATAGCCTCAACGTAGTTCTCCGACCCATAGGCCTGCTTTGCCGCCCGGAAGGA
>CBDVCL010000517.1:0-1967 GCA_965372475.1 uncultured bacterium
AAACAGGTGCCGCAACCGCGCAGCTCCCGCTCCAGGGCTGTCTTGAGGCGCTGCTTGTGGCGGCGGAATTTCTCACTCACCTTGCCGGCAGCGAGCTCCTTCTGCACGCGGCGGGTAAGGGGACCGCCGGCGCCCAGTTCGGGCAGGCGCTTGAATGTGACGTTCTTCACCTTGCTGGTGCCCGCGCCGGCGAGCACTTTCACCTTTGCGCCGCCCGCGGCGAGGAGCGAAGCGTGGGCCTCTATCACGAACTCCACGCCACCGATGACCGGGGGGTAGGAGTAGTGGATGAGGGTGATCTTCCTGTTCATGGTGGGCTATTCTAGCAGAAGGGAAGCAAGGAAGCAAGAACGCTGGACGCTGGACTTAGTGGAAGACATGCGTACAGCGGACGGCCACAACAATAATAGATATGGGAAAGCGGCCGACACCAAGGAAACAAGGAAGCGGGAAGCGGGAAGCGGGAAGTGGGGGGGAAGGGGTGTGTGTTTTCCCTTTACATCGGTTTGTCGTTAAGTTATTATGTTGCCCCGCACGAAAGCGGGCAGTGGGTGACTTTCTCCGCCCAGGCCGCAAAGATGCCGCTGAGATCGCCGAGAACAGCTTCCGCGGCGTAATCGGCGAGCGAAAGTAGCCCATTACCGAAAAACGGTCTACACAGGTCAAAGCGCAAGAGGGGGAATCATGTTTGAGCGAGAAGAGAACCCGGAACGGGTAAGCAAGGCGGATATCGTTGTAGGTCTTCCTTCCTACAACGAAGCTGACAGTATCGCCTATCCCACCAAGCAGGCTGCGCTGGGGCTGAAGAAATATTTCAGGCGTTACAAATCGGTGATCGTCAATTGCGACAACAACTCGCCCGACGATACCGAGCGGGCCTTCATGGGCACGAGGACCACGGTGCCCAAGATCTATATCACCACGCCGCAGGACGCGACGGGCAAGGGGCACAATTTCGAGAACCTGTTCGGCAAGAGCTACCACCTGGGCGCCAAGGCGCTTGTCTGCCTCGATGCCGACCTTCTCAGCATTACTCCCGAGTGGATCAGGAGTTTCGTACAGCCGATCCTGGATGGCTATGACTACGTGGCGCCTGTCTACTCCCGCCATAAGTATGACGGCACGATCACCAAGAACATCTGTTATCCCTTGACCTACGGCGTCTTCGGCACCAACGTGCGCCAGCCGATAGGCGGTGACTTCGCCATCTCCAGGAGCTTGATCGAGAAGCTGCTGCTCTCCAGCTGGCACCGTTCCACCGTGGAATACGGTATCGACATCTTCATGACCATGTCCGCGGTTGTAAGCGGCAGCAAGATGTGCGAGACGGGGCTGGGGGCGAAGGTGCATAAGCCCAGCGCTCCCAAGCTGGGCCCGATGTTCCTGCAGGTGGTGGGGACGGCCTTCCAGATGATAATCCGCAACGAGGAGAGCTGGCGGCACCCGATGCAGGTGAAGCAATTGCCGCTCTTCGGCAGGCGGGAGCTTGACCCGGCCCAGGACCTGAAAGTGGACCGCAAAGCGATATTAAAGAATGCGATAAAGGATCACAAGGAATTCGGCAAGTCGCTGGGGGATATCCTTCCCGCGTCGCTGGCGAAGAAGGTGAAGCGGCAATTTGCCACGGGCAAGATGGATATCAACTCGGAGATGTGGTCGGATATCATCTACAACATGTTGATATCCTTCAAGCGCTTTAAGCGCCAGCGCGAGGCGGTGGTTGCCGCCCTGCGCGGGATGTATTTCGGCCGGGTCGTTTCCTTCATCAACGAGACCTGGGAGATGAGCACACCGGAGGTGGAGAAGGTGGTAAGGGAACAAGCGGAGTTGTTCTTTGCCAAGCGGGATATACTGTTGAAGCGATTCCCGAAATAGAGATAGATGAGAAGGGGCACGATGAAGCGTGCCCCTACCATCGGGGAATGTAGGGGCGGGTTTCAAACCCGCCCCTGCGGCTCTCTACTACC
>CBDVCL010000518.1:0-1955 GCA_965372475.1 uncultured bacterium
GCGTGAACACCATCCGCATGCTGGCCGCGGACATGGTGGAGAAGGCCAATTCAGGCCACCCCGGTTTGCCGCTGGGCGCGGCGCCGATGGCCTACGTGCTCTGGAGCAAGTTCCTGCGCCACAATCCAACCAACCCGTCCTGGCCTAACCGTGATCGTTTTATCCTCTCGGCGGGACACGGTTCGGCGATGCTATATGCGCTCTTGCACCTGAGCGGCTACAAGCTTTCGCTGAAGGAGATAAAGAACTTCCGACAGTGGCAGAGCAAGACACCCGGTCATCCTGAACACGGCCTTACCCCGGGTGTCGAGGCAACGACCGGGCCACTGGGGCAGGGCTTCGCCATGGGCGTGGGCATGGCGCTCGCCGAAAGGCATATGGCGCACGATTTCAACCGCGAGAGGTTGCCCCTCGTTGACCACCATACCTACGCCATCGTTTCCGACGGCGACTTGATGGAGGGGATTTCCTCGGAGGCCGCCTCGCTCGCGGGGCACCTCAAGCTGGGCAAGCTGATCTACCTCTATGACGATAACCGTATTACGATAGAAGGCGATACCGCCTTGGCTTTTACCGAGGACGTAAAGAAAAGGTTCGAGTCCTACGGCTGGCAGGTGCTGGAGGTGGGGGACGGCAACGACCTGCTGGCGATAGAACGGGCGATTCGCCAGGCGCAGGCGGAACTAAGCCGCCCCTCCCTGGTCAAGGTGAGGACGCAGATCGGTTTCGGCAGTCTCAAGCAAGGCGACGCTGCCGCGCACGGCGCGCCGCTCGGGGCGGAAGGGATTCGAGCGATGCGCAAGAACCTTGGTTGGCCCGGGCATAAGCCCTTCCACATACCGAAGCAGGCCGCGGCGAAGATGGGACGCGCCGTGAGCGAGGGGAAGAAACGGGAGCGTGAATGGCGGCGCATGTCGGAGGACCACCGCAAGGATTACGCCGAGGAGGCGCGCCGTTTCGAAGCGCAGATGAAAGGCAAACTCCCCGCCGGTTGGCAAGAGGTATTGCCCCGCTTCAGGCCCGAAGACGGCCCGCTGGCCATCCGCTCGGCTTCGGGAAAGGTGATCAACGCCATGGCTGGGGTGATGCCAAACCTGCTCGGTGGTTCCGCGGACCTGGCGCCGTCGAACAATACGCTGCTTACGACTGAGGTGGACCAGTCGGCCGAGACCCCCAGCGGCAGAAACCTGCGTTTCGGCGTGCGTGAGCACGCGATGGGAGGGATAGTCAACGGTATCGCCCTACATGGCGGCCTGATACCTTACGCGGCCACGTTCCTTGTCTTCAGTGACTACATGAAGCCGGCGATGCGCATGGCGGCGCTAATGCATGTTAGCGCTACCTTCGTTTTCAGCCACGACAGTATCGCCGTGGGCGAGGACGGTCCGACGCACCAGCCAGTGGAGCATTTGTGCATGATGCGCGCCATCCCGGGACTGACCGTGATCAGGCCCGCGGACGCCAACGAGACAGCAGTGGCATGGGCCCTGGCCATCACGCGGCGTGGGCCCACGTCCCTTGTGCTTACACGGCAGAAGGTGCCCGTGCTTGACGCGGAGACATACCCGATCAAAACGGGCGTGGGCCGCGGCGGCTACGTGCTCTGTGACTGCAAAGGCAAGCCGGGGATGATAATCATCGCCAGCGGTTCCGAGGTGCACCTGGCCCTGGAAGCGCAGGCGCGGCTGGCGAAGCGGCAGGTGAAGGTGCGCGTCGTCTCGATGCCTTCACTGGAGATATTCGCCGCGCAGACACGCGCCTACCGTGACAAGGTATTGCCACCCGCTATCAAGGCGCGCCTGGCGATAGAAGCGGGGGTGACGGTGGACTGGCGGGGGCTGGTAGGGGACGGCGGCGATGTCATCGGCATCGACCGTTTCGGCGCCTCCGCGCCGGGTGGGATGGTGATGAAGAAATATGGCTTCAACGTAGCTAACGTGCTCAAGCGGGCCTTG
>CBDVCL010000519.1:0-1945 GCA_965372475.1 uncultured bacterium
TCTATCATCACGTCAGCGATACCCGCCAGGTTCTTGCCGGAGGGATGGCTGGAAGGATTGCCGGCGAAAGACTTGGGCGAGCCGATGCCGATGACCTTGCAGCCCCTTTGCTTCGCCACCGTCGCCACCTCTAGCACGACGACATTGATGCCGCTGTGCGAGAAGATGAGTACGCAGTCAGGCGGCTCGATGTCATAGTTGCCGATGATCAGCTCGCCGTAGTGGCGGGTGCGCTCAAGGAAGCAAAACTGCCTCACGCCCATGTCGCCCCAGATGTGGGGAAAATAGGTTATCGGCATCTCCAGCATGTGGTGGAAGCCGACGTAACCGCCGATGCGCGGGTAGAGCTCAAGGCAGGGCAGTGTCGAGTGGCCACAGCCAAAAAGGTGCACCCAGCGCTCCGCGCCTATCGCCTCGGTCATCAGCTCGGACGCCTTGGCGATGTTTCCCATCTGCGTCTTCTCGATCTTGCCCAGCACCTTTTTCGCCTCGTCCATCCATTTCATGCAGAACAGTTTCTTGGGCATCATTGTCTCCTTTTCTTGGTATTGAGTGATGGGTGATGAGTATTGGGTGTTCGAGAACTCAATACTCACTACCCAATACCAGTTAGAATATCAACATACTCTCATCAACAGGAAAGAAATCCACCTTCCTGAAATTGGAGAAGCGCGGCACCATGAAGGTCACGGCGTGCCCGTATCCAGCCTTGCCCCCCCTGACCACTGACAACGACTTATAGTATTCCCGGTAGGGGAAGGAGGCCACCTCGCCGCGGAAGAGGGCCTGCTTGTCTATCGCCTCCAGCCAGGTCTCGTATGGCTTACCGCTGATGTCCATGTAGACGTTGGGTTGGTATTCCAGTTCGTCCTCCCAGTTATCGGTGTAATAGAGGTTGGCGACGGCATGGGCGGGCAGGGAACGCTTGATGCCCGGCACCGCGGAGTAGAAGACCGCGTCGCTGACTATGCCGTGCGTGTTGATATGATCCTTGTGGAAACTGCCCTTCCAGTGGGTAAGGATGATGTCCGGTTTCAGTTCCCGTATCACGTCGCACACGGCCAGCTTTGCCTCCTCGTCGCACGGCAACTGCCCGTCCTTATAAAGCATCACGCGCACGCCGCAGCCGAGCACCTTCGCCGACGCCTCGGTTTCACCCCGCTTCTGTTCTTCGTACTCCTTCGGCGACAGCTTGGGGTGCCCTTTCTCACCGGGCGTCATGTGTACCATCGTCGCCTTGTGGCCGGCGGCCGTATACTTGGCGATGACATGACCAGCAGTTATCTCAGCGTCGCCGATATGCGCGCCAATCACCATCAAGTGCACTTTCTTCTTGGGCATTTGCCCTACCTCCTCTGTCGGACCTAGGACCTTGGACCTTGGAACTCGTAAGCCGAAAAACGCTTGGGCCGTTCGCCGAGTCCGAGGTGCAGCTTCTCCCAGCCATATCCAAAGGTGAGAAGCCGCGCGCCCGCTTCCAGCGGGCTTTCCGAGTTCCAAACTACAGGACTACAACAAGTCTAAAGCCAGCTTGAGGCAGCCGGTAACGCCCGCCTCCTGCCCCAGCCCAGCCTGCCTGATGCGGCATCCCTTCGCCGCCACGGGTTGGGCCACGTCGTTCACCACCTTCCTGATCGTCCCCAGCAAGAGGTCGCTCGATTCCCCCACGCCGCCGCCGAGCACAACCATCTCCGGATTGAGCGTGCTGACGATGTTCGCGATGCCCATGCCAAGGTATTCCCCTGTCTCCTTCACCAGTGTCCCCGCCTGTGCATCGCCCTGGCGAGCGGCCCGGAAGACGACCTCGGCCGTAATCCCTTTCAGTACCCCCCCGGCCAGCTTTAGTATCGCTTTCCCCTTGCCGCCGCGCGCCGCTTGCCTTGCCCTCTCGGCTATGCCCGGGCCGGCGGCCAACCCCTCCATCACGCCGATGCGCCGGTACTTC
>CBDVCL010000520.1:0-1940 GCA_965372475.1 uncultured bacterium
TAGATGTAGGGGCTTATCTGGTAAAGGCCCGTGGCATCGACGTCTATCGTCGCCTTGCGCGCCCCAACGTCCACCGCGCAGGCGCACGCCAATAGCAGCACGAGCAGATACTTCGGCGCGCTTCGATACACAATACCCCCGAAACAGAAAAGGTTCTAGAACCAGCTGCCGGCGAGGAAGGAAGCAGAGAAAAGGAGGGTGGTGACGGCGTGCAGGGCGATGACCGAGGCATTCGCGGGAAGCAGCTCCTTTATCTTCGTGTAATGCCGCTGGCCTACGACGACCGCCTTTACGGCAATGGGCACCGTGAGCAAAACGACAAGCGACCAGGACGGGAAGTAACCAAGCACGACGCCCAGCACTACGAACAGGTAATACGCGGCCAGTAGGAAAGGAAAGACCTGCATTGCCTTTTGCTTTCCCATCGCGACTATCAGCGTCCGCTTTTCCACCTTCCTGTCCGCTTCATAATCCTGGAACTCATTGATATAGAGAATGAGCCCCACCAGCAGTCCCACGGGCACAGAGGCCAGAAGCGGCACCAGCGAGAGTTCCTCGGCCTGGACATAGTAAGAACCGAGCACGATGAGCGGGCCGCAGCCGATACCCGTTATCAACTCGCCCAGAGCCGTGTAACCGATGCGCAGAGGCGAAGCAGTGTAGAAGTAGCCGAGAAAAACACCGATCACGCCGATATAGAGGATGACGTTACCCCTGGTGACCCAGTTGAGGTAAAGACCGATAACGCCCACGCAGGCGAAAGCCACGTATGACGCCGCCAGGTACCAGCGGGGGGAGAGCTTGCCCTCCTGGATGTAGCGGGAACCGCCCGAGAACTGCGTCGGCGTCTTGTTCACCCAGTCGTCGCGGGAAGTATGGTCAAAGTAATCGTTCGCCAGGTTGGTGCCGACGTTGGCGAGGCCGGCACCGAAGAAGGCGAGCACGAAGTAGAACAGGTTGAACCTACCCGTTAGGCTGTAGGCAACCGCAGGGCCGAGCAGAGCGGAAAAAGTCGTGGCGGTTAGGAAGGGGAGGCGCATCGCGCCTAGCCAGTATGCGAGTTTGTTGCCGCCCTTGGTGGGTAGGGACATTATTGATATTTGGTATCTAGTATCTGGTATTTAGTACCATCTAATGGCGTAGCTACCTACCTTCACCAAATACCAAATACCAACGACCGACGACCCATTAGGCCGGGATGTAAATCTTATCCGTGCGCCTGCACTTCTCTTTGCACTTGATGCCGACCTGGTCGCCCTTCTTCGCCTTCTCCACCGACTCGTGCTCGATCTGCATCGATTTCACCTTGACCTTGGTGTCGGTGGTAAAGCCCTTGATGTGGATCTCGTCGCCGACCGCGAGCGTCCCCGCGGTCATCTCCATGGCGACCACGCCGATCTTGCCGTAGTAGTCCATGACGCGGCCGATCTCCTTCTCCTTCACTTCTTCCTTCTTCGCCGCCTTCGCCGCCGGTTTCTTTGCCACCTTCTTCTTCGCCGGCTTCTTCTTCTTTTCTGCCATGGTATCCCCCTATTGGTTAGACTGCGCTAGATGGTCAACGCTGGCTGCCTTCTTCTTGGCGACCATGATATCCCCCTCTGTTGACCCTGATTTCACACCAAAGATACTACGGAGAGCAGAAAACAGTCCTCATTCTGGTTATTAACGGTATCTATGAAAGCAAGCGTTTAGCTTGCCCTGAACCATGCGCTGAGTCTACCATGTACCGTGTTCCGGAGGAACTCTGGTACATGGCTTAGGTTCAGGGCTTGTATGCCCCGTGTTATCGGGGGCGGCAGTAAGTCATCGTATGGAAATGCAAGAACCGCTTTTCCGCCCCGATAATAACACAAAGATTCCTGCCGAAACAACAGAAAAAGCGCTCACTCGAACGTTTTTTCTGCCCCTCATATCAAGCGGAACTTGTAAGAAGCAGTTGC
>CBDVCL010000521.1:0-1940 GCA_965372475.1 uncultured bacterium
ATGTCCATGCAAAGACCAAGACGCACGATCCTGGCTTCTTTGAGTGATAGCTCCACCCACTCAAAGCATATGGAACATGTTCCAAATACTCACGCTATTGACCCGGCTATTGACTATGCGCAGCCGATAACTTATCATCGATAGAACCAGCTCGCCACTAACAATGAAAAGAATCCGCCGCTCCAGAAGCAAGCAGGAACCCCAGAAGCCAAGTCCTCCGATCAGCCGATTCGCGGACCTGGTCGTTGTCGCGGCCGCTTTCGCCCTGGCTTTTGTTTCCCAGTACCCCGCCCTGACCAGCCAATACATGATCAACGACGACGCTCGCCAGCTGATATATTGGCTGCAACAGTTCCGGGACGCGGAGCTTTTCCGCGGCGACCTTTTGACCGTCTACGCGCGGCACTTCTCCTCGCTGGGATTCATCCTCTTCTACCGCGCCCTGGCGCCCTTTATCGACCCGTTGCTCTTAAGCAGACTACTGCCGCTGCTCCTCTTCCCCCTCGCCTGCGGCTACCTCTACCGGCTGGTGCTGCTGATCGGCGGCAGGTACGCGGCGCTTCTGGCCGCGCTCTCCTGCCTGGCGTCGCCGATCCTGCTGGCGCGTACGGTGGGCGGCCTGCCGCGCGCCTTCGCCTTTCCACTGCTGCTGGCTTTCCTCTACTACCTGCTCAAGCGCCAGTACCTCACCACGGCGATACTGCTCTTCGCCCAGGCGCTCTTCTATCCGATAATCTTCTTCGCCAGCGCGCCGGTTGCGCTCGTGCCCATAGTGCGCGCCTGGATGAAGAAAGGATCACTGCGCCCCGGGCGCCGGGAGCTGGCGATAGCCGCCGGCATCATCATTAGTCTTTCCTTCCTCGGGCACAGGTATATCTATCGTTACAACCCGTTGATCGGCAAGACGGTGACGCGCGGGGAAATGGCCGGCCAGCCGGAGTATACCGCCGCCGGCCGTTTTCCCATATTGCCTGTGCCCCCCCTCTATCGGGGCGCCGCCAACACCTTCGGCGCCGGCACAGCCATCCCCCACTCGCTGGCCAAGTCCCTCTCGCCCCTCTGCGGCGGACGCGCGACCGGCGCCCTGGCCGTCATCTTTAGCTGGGGCCTGTTGTTCTTCTTGCTCTACGAGATCTTGAGGAAGAGGATAAGCCTGCCCCTCGAGCTGGGCGCTCTGCTGCTCTCCGCCCTGTTGATGTATAAGCTCGCCGACCTTTTCCTCTTTAAGCTGTTCTTGCCGATGCGGCACCTGGAATACCCATTGCCCCTGCTGGCGATGATCACGCTCAGCCTGGCGGCGGCCGGCCTGCCGGCCAGGGCCAGGCCGGGCAAGGCGCGGCTCCTGCTGCAGGCGGCGCTGGTCGCCCTGATGCTGCTGGGCTCCACGCCGCGCAATCTGGTCGGGCTCGGGCTGATGGACATGGGTTACCTGAAGCGGCTGTGCGAACACCTCAAGGCCTATCCCAAGGGAACCGTGATCGCCGCCCACCCGGTGCTGGCCGACGGCATCCCCATGTTCTCGGGCCGCACGGTCTTCCTCAAGCACGAGCTCTCCAACGTCTGGTATGACAACTACTGGCGGGCGATCAAGCGGCGGACCTTTGACCTATTTGACGCTTACTTCGCCGAAGACCTAGAAGAAGTATATCTCTTCTGCCGCGAGAACAAGGTGGACTACTTACTGATAGATGGCAGGCATTACAAGAAATCATTCGTGGAAAGAGGCGTGTTCTACTTTGAGCCCTTCAATACTTATCTCAGGCGACTGGTAGCAACAAGGAAGAGATATGCCCTGGCTAACATCCCCCCTGCGGCCAAGGCTTACAGCGAAGGCGAGATATTCCTGGTGGCTGCCGAGACGATCAAGGAGCTTAGCGATCCGGATTAGATAGCGAGGTGATCGTTAGTTGTTGGTCGATGGTCGCCTGCCCTGCCTGCCC
>CBDVCL010000522.1:0-1936 GCA_965372475.1 uncultured bacterium
ATTGTGTATTGAGTATTGAGTTTTCTCATCATGAAAAGCACGAGCAACCAGCAACGAGCAACTAGCAACTGTTAATGCAGATAGCCCAGCGCGCGCAGTCCCCTGATCTCCTCCTCGCTGAGATGGACCTTGCCGCTGCCCCCGAGGTTACGCTGTGCGCGCCGCCAGATGTAGACGCCGTCCTGCTTGAAGAGCGGCGCCAACAGCGAATCAACGCGGCTTCCCTTCTCGCCCCTTGAGAAGAGAAGCGGCAGTGTCTTCAACGGTTTCGTCTCCCGCCCGGCGAAGAGTAAGTCGGGGCAAGGACGCCCGTCCACGAGCAGGGAGGCCTTCATCTTCGCGCCCGGCGGTTCCGTTTTGAAACTGAACGCCGTCATCCCTTCCTGCTTTATCTTGATCTCAATTACGCCGTCCGCCGGGCGGCTGATCTCCTCGCCGTCACCGCGCGCCATCTTCCCCTTCTCCAGCAGGTGCAGGCTTCCCTGGGCCTGCAGGCGCAAGATATACTCGCTTGCCGCCTTCCCTTTGTCCTTGACGAACATCACGTGCAGGTCGTATTCGGGGTGGCTGGCCTGGGAATGGTTCCAGAGCAGGCGGCGGTAATCGTCCAATGTCTCGCCTCCCTGGGCGACAATGTTCTTCTTCTCGCCGCGGTCCTTCTCCAGGTCATAGAACTCCTCGGACTCATCCACGCCGTTCCATATATACTTGTAGCGGCGCCCCACAACACAGCTAAGGTTATTCTTAATGCTGAACTCAGAGAAGAGGTGCTCGCGCCGCGCCGTCCCCAGCCAGCTCCTCCCCTGCATGCCCTGGCGCGGCGGTATGCCCAGGTAATCCAGCATGCTGGGCATGATATCGATGAGGCTGACCAGCCTTGCCTCGTGCTTGCCGCGCTTCTGGGAGGGGTAGCGAACCAGCAGGGGCACGTGGATGGTGTGTTCATACATATGCATGCCGTGGTGGCGCCAGCCGTGCTGCCACAGTTCCTCGCCGTGGTCGGCCGTGACTATCACCAGGCAATCCTCATACAGGCCCAGTTCTTTGAGCTTAGCGACCAATTCTCCGAGGCGCTTGTCACCGTAGGCGACATTGCAGTCATACAGGTCGCGCACGTGCTTGAGTTCTTGCCTGGTGAGCTCCTCGTGGTCGCCAAGCTTGTCCGACCTCTCCCCCTCCTTTTCCAGCTCCTTGGCCACGCCCCAGAAGGTATCGTCCACGCGGCCGCGGTAATCAGGATCACAGAACTTTTCCTTGAAGCCGGGCCAGGCGATGTACGGCGAGTGGGGCGTGAGACAGTGGACGAAGAGGAAGAAGGGGCGCTCGCGGCAACGCGCGAGGTAATCCGCGGCCCGTTCCAGCGTGTGGGCGTGGCGGTCATAATCGGTATGGTTGTAATATCGCTGGAAGCCCCGCGCCATGCCGTATTCCGGCTTCAGGTTTGCGTAGCCCGTGAAGGCGACGTTGTAGTATCCCGCCTCGTGCATCATCTCGCCCAGCGTGGCGCAACTGCTGTTGACCGCCTCGCCCCCCGCGCCGATGCAATAGCTGGGATAGAGCCCGGTAAAGAAGGCCTGGAAGGAGGGCCGCGTCCAGGGCGCGGGGGCGTAACAGCGCGTGAATTGCGTGGCCTCCGCCGCCAGGGCGTCGATGTTCGGGCTGGTGCCCCGCTTGTAGCCGTAACAGCCGAGGCGGTCCGCGCGCAGGGCGTCAAGAAAGACCACGACAACGTTCGGCAGGCGCGCCGCCCGCGCCGGACGGTACAGGTGCACGTCGCCCCAGCAGGCATAGTCATAGAGGGTGTCCTTCACGCCGCCGCCGGGCGCGCCCGGCTCGGTGACGAGGAAGAGATCGTCCTTGCCCGAGCGCAAGAGGCCGCGGTGCTCAGCCAGGTCTATCTCCGCCTCGTACCAATCCTTGTGGCCGCCCTCGGCCT
>CBDVCL010000523.1:0-1932 GCA_965372475.1 uncultured bacterium
GAAGGGCTGGGACGCCACGCCGAGGCGCTCGAGGCATACCGGGAGATCCTGCGCGCCGAAAGCCCTGCGCTTCTGCGCGACGAGGCCGGCTTCGCCAACGCGCTGTCGCACTTCTCGGCCTCGGAATACCGAGAATGCAAGAATCTCCTCGACCCGCTTATCGAGGACAGCTCCTGCATCTGGCGCGCCCCTTCTCTCTATTTGCGCGGCGGCCTATACTTCAGAGCCGCGGATTATGACCTGGCCATCGATAACTACGCGATGCTGATACGCGATTACCCTGGCCAAGAGCTGGTACCCTATGCCAACTACTGGATCGCCTGGTCATACTACTCCCAACAGAGCTATCGCACGGCGGCGAAGATATTCCAAAAGGTGATCTCGTTAAGCTCAGAACATGAGCTCATCCCGGAAGCGGATTACTGTACCGGCAACTGTTTCTACGCCCTGCGACAATATTCCACGGCGCGGAAGTTCTATCGCCGCGCGATCAAGGGCAGCCACGAGGACGAGCTGATCGCTCGCGCGCTATCAGGATTGAGTTGGACCTATTTTGGTGCGGGTGACTTTCCCACGGCGCTCAAGGGCTTCCGCGGCGTACTGCGACGATACCCGCGATGCGATTACCGGGCAGACTACCGCTTGCGCGTCGGCGACTGCTACTTTAACCTCAAAGACTACAAGCGCGCCGCCCAGGCTTACCGGGCGGTGAGCACGGAGCATCCCGGCACGGAAGAGGCGGCGCGCGGCCTGTACCAGCTTGGCTGGTGCCGTTTTCGCGGAAAGGATTTTAAGGGCGCTGCGCAAGCCTGGGCAAAGTATATGCAGGTCTACAGCGACGCTGCCAACCGGGCCGAGGCCCTCTACTGGAGCGGCTGGGCGTATTTCCGCGACGGCAATTTCCCGCCCGCGGCGGACCATTTCGAACGCTTCCTTGCTGACCACCCCAACCATGCGCTGGTACCGGACAGCATGCTTCGCGCCGCTGACAGCTTCTATAACGCCCGTGCTTTCCACGAGGCGATTGAGCTCTACCAGCGGCTGATCGAGAGCTTTCCCAAAGACGACAAGGTACTGGATGCCCTTTCGGGCATCCAGTGGAGCTATTATGAGCTAGGCGAATTCGACCTGGCGATCAACGCCGCCGAACAGTATCTCGAGGAATACCCGCGTGATTCGTATAGCGAGGACATCCGGTTTTGGATCGGCGAGCACTACTATCGCCAAAAAGAATACGACCGCGCGATCAAAGAGTTCAAGAAAGTGCTTGAGGATTTTCCCGACGGCCGCCTCGGATCGAGGGCCCGCTACTGGATAGGCTGGTCTCACTACTGGCGGCGCCGCTGGGACAAGGCAGTTGCCTCGTTCCGGCAGGTGCTGGCGGCATCTCCGCCGCAATCATTGCAGATAGACACCTGCTTTCGCCTCGCTTCCGCCCTTTACCGCGCCAAGAGATACGAGGAAGCGAAAGGTAGCTACCTCCAGGTGAGGCGCATATCGCCTGACGGACGGCTCGCCCCCGACGCTCTGTACAACGCCGGCCTGTGCTTCAAGCGGATGAAGAAGTACGGTCAGGCAACGGACTACTTCCTCCAAGTGGCAAGGGAGTTCCCCGATCTTTCCATATCTTCGGAGGCCTCGCTGCAACTGGGCCTCCTCGCCGAGGCCGCGGGGGACGACGACGGGGCCCTGTCGTATTACCGCCGCGTTTCCATCGCCGGCGTGGAGAGGTTTGGTTCCGAGGCACAGTTCTATGTAGGTGACATATACTTCAGACAGGGGCGCTACAAGAAGGCCGCTGTTGAATTCAAGAAGACGCGCGACCTCTTCCCTCAACAGATCGTCTGGGTGGTGACAAGCCTCGCCCGGGCGGGGGAGTGCTATGAGATGCTGGGGCGATGGCAAGACGCGCTCGCTACCTACAAATCGATA
>CBDVCL010000524.1:0-1931 GCA_965372475.1 uncultured bacterium
ACGGCTTCCGTCCTTGAGACACCAAGAACTTGGTGCCTCTAATGCCTTTGTGCCGACCGCCCCGCCTTCTCTACTACTGCTAAAACCAACGAGTGCTCCCCGCCTGATCGAAGAAACTACCCGCCGTTATCCAAAAAGAAGTGCGTTGGTTATCCTTGGTGTCTTGGTGTCTTGGTGGTAAAAGCCGTTCCCCTTCTGCGCTTTAACGATCCCTTTGCACTACGTAATCAGCGAGCGCGTGAAGCGCTTCCGCCCGATTGCCGTAGGCGGCAAGCGATGCGCGTGCCCGCCGCGCCAACTTTTCCGCTTCACGCCTGGCGCCGCTCACGCCGTAATGGCTGACGAAGGTATACTTCCCCTTGCGCTTGTCCGAACCTGCATCCTTGCCCGTCTTCCCCTGCTTTCCCACGGCATCAAGCACGTCATCGACTACCTGGAAGGCCAGGCCAATGTCGCGTCCAAAGGCGTCAAGCTTCTTTATCTGCGAGTCGCCACCTCCCCCAACAATAAAACCGATACGCAGGCAGGCACTTATCAGTGCCCCCGTCTTCTTCAGGTGCATCTCTTTCAAATCGGCCAGGGATAGTCTCTTGCCCTCGCCCGCCAGGTCGAGCACCTGCCCGCCCACCATGCCGCTCCGGCCCGAGGCGAGGGCCAGTTCCCCCACGCAGCGCGCGATATTCTCCCCCTTCACGCCGCGCGTCTTCGCCTGGGAAGCCAGCACCTCAAAGGCCATGGTATTCAAGGCGTCCCCCGCCAGTATCGCCGTCGCTTCGCCGAACTTGCGGTGACAGGTAGGCTTACCGCGCCGCATATCATCATCGTCCATCGCCGGCAGGTCGTCATGGATCAGGGAATAAGTATGGACCATCTCCGCCGCGCCCGCCGTGGCGAGATACGGCCGCCAACGCTTGCTTGCTAATTCCGCTGCCGCCAGCACCAGTATTGGCCTTAGCCTCTTGCCCCCCGCGAAGAGGCTGTAACGCATCGCCTCTTGCAGAGGCCCGCCGCGCGGTATCGTCCGCCGCAGGAAGGTGTTTACCGCGGCGCGGCGCGGCGCGAGATATCTTTTTAGGTCGAAAGCCATGCTCGTATCTCGTTACTCGTATCTCGTATCTCGTGTACTTATATCAACAATGGACGAGATACTAGATACCAGATACGAGATACCCTCTTCTACTTCTTTGCTTTCGCCCTGGCAAACGCAAGTTTGACCGTATTCGCGAGCAGCATTGTTATTGTCATGGGGCCGACGCCGCCCGGCACGGGGGTAATCGCCCCCGCTCTTTTCACCGCTCCCTCGAAATCCACGTCGCCCATTACCTTGTCGCCGACCTTGTTCGAACCGACGTCAACCACCACCGCCCCCTGCTTTATCCAGTCCCTGCCGACCATCGCCGGGCGCCCAGCCGCCACGACGAGTATGTCGGCCGAGCGCGCCTCCCCCTGCAGGTCAGCCGTGCGCGTGTGGCAAAAAGTGACCGTGGCGTGCCGCTTGAGCAGCATCGCGGCGATCGGCTTGCCGACGATATTACTTCGCCCGATGATCACAGCCCGCTTGCCCTTGAATTCGCACTCGTAGAAATCGAGGATGGCCATGATCCCCGCGGGTGTGCAGGGCATGATCCCCTCGCCACCTGACCATAGCCTGCCCACGTTCTGATAGTGCAAGCCGTCGGCGTCCTTGGCGGGCCCTATCGCCTGCACGACTTCCTCCTCGCTGTGTTTCCCCGGCAGGGGCAACTGAACGAGGATACCGTCTACCTTCTTGCTACGCTTGAGCTTTTCCACCACGCCGAGCAGCGCGGCGCGACCGGCTGAAGCTTTCACCTCGTGCCGGGCGGAATCTATGCCAACCTTGGCGCAAGCCTTGGCCTTCATGCCAACGTAAAGCTTGCTGGCGGGATTTTCCCCGACGAGCACGACGTCCA
>CBDVCL010000525.1:0-1917 GCA_965372475.1 uncultured bacterium
GCGCTTCTATCCTGCAAAGTAACATCCAAGGAAGCGCCGTCGAAGGAGGATAGCCCCTGCGTCTGCTTGTCAGCAGACAAGCGCTGGGGCGACGGCGGGCGGTCGCCACCGCCCAAAGGGCGGGTATGTTAGAGGTAAGAAGGATAAATGGTGAAGGCCAAGACCGGAGAAATGGAGAAGAACCGCAAGTATTACCTGACCACGGCTATCCCCTACCCGAATGACCGGCCCCATATCGGTTTCTTCCAGGAGATCGTGGTTACGGATTGCGTGGCGCGTTTTCGCCGCCTGGACGGTCGCCGCGTGTGGTTTCTGACGGGCAACGACGAAAACAGCGCGAACATCGTCGACAAGGCGAAGGAGCAGGGAGTAACGCCGCAGGAGTTCTGCGACGATATGGCGGCTGAATACCAGCGTGCCTGGAAAGAGCTGGGTATCAGCAATGATGATTTCATCTGCACCACGGAGGAGAGGCACCGGGCGGCCTGCCACGAGATAATAAAGAGGATGCACGAGGCGGGTGACGTCTACAAGGGCAAGTACGAGGGATGGTATTGTGAAAGCTGTAACAACTACTTCACGGAGAAGGAATTAGAGGACGGCCTCTGCCCGGCCCACAAGAGCAAGCCCAAGTTTTTGAGCGAGGAGAACTACTTCTTTGGCCTGTCCAAGTACTCCGACAAGCTGGAAAAACTCATCCGTGAGAACGAGGATTTCATCCGCCCGAAGGCAAGGCGTAACGAAGTCCTGGGCATCATCAAGGAAGGCCTGCGGGACGTCTCGATATCTCGCGCCCGCACCGATTGGGGGACGCCGTTCCTTCCCTTGGACGACGAGCAGGTCATCTACGTGTGGGTGGATGCGCTGATAAATTACATCTCGGCTCTTGGCTTCGGCGGTGATCATCAAGAGAAAATGAAGCTTTACTGGCCGGCGGATCTGCATATCATCGGTAAAGACATCATACGTTTCCATTGTCTGCTTTGGCCGGCGATGCTGATGTCAGCCGGCCTAGAGGTGCCGCAGCGTATCTTTGTGCACGGTTTCATGACGCTGGAAGGCCGGAAGATGAGCAAGACCCTGGGGAATTTCATATACGCGGAGGATGTCTGCAAGGAGTTCGGCGCTGACGCTGTGAAGTACTTCCTCTTGCGTGAATACTCATTCGGCGGGGACGGCGATTTCAGCCGCAAGGGCCTCATCGCCAGGATAAACAGCGACTTGGCCAATGACCTCGGCAACCTGCTCAACCGTAGTTTGAATATGATGCACAAGTATTTCCAGGGGAAGATAGAGGACCCCGGTTTGAAGGAAGGTCCGCAGGAACAGGAACTGCGCGAGCTGGCCCTTTCCATCCTGCCGGCGGTCCGCCAGGCAATGGACAAGATGGAGACCAACAGCGCTCTCGCCACCATCTGGACAATGGTGCGCCGGGCGAACAAGTACGTAGAAGAGAAAGCTCCCTGGAACCTTCACAAGCAAGGCAACGCGGCGGAGCTTCAGCAGGTGATGTACTATCTTCTGGAGAGCCTGCGCTTCCTGGCTATCCTCGTCTCTCCTTTCATGCCGCGCGCGGCGGAGGCGATGTGGAAACAGCTGGCCTTGGGTCAAGCGTGGCAGGAGGTGGATTTCTCCCAGCTGGGAGAATGGGGCTGCTCGCCTTCGCCACATAGGGTAGGGAAGCCGGAGGCGTTGTTTCCGAGGATTGAGTCATCGGAGTAGCCAGAGGGCCGTTGCTGGTCGCTCGTCGCCAGTCGCTCGCGCATCTGCCCGCATGTCCTTTCATTCCCGTTACGAGCAACCCTTCGGTTCGCGCTTTGCGCTCCCTCAGGGCGGGAAGGGTCCTGAGGGCAATCGAAGGACGAGCAACCCTTCGGTTCGCGCTTTGCGCTTCCTCAGGGCAGGCCCTTCGACAGA
>CBDVCL010000526.1:0-1916 GCA_965372475.1 uncultured bacterium
GTCGACCGCTAGTATTGTCGGACGTTGTTCTGCGGTCGACACCTCCCCTACATTGACCCACAGGCGGCCAAACATAAGGCACACAATGGCAAACAAGAAAGTAAAACTCGGCATCGTCGGCTGCGGCAATATCAGTGACATCTACTGCCAGAACGCCCTGAAGATGGAGTCACTCGAGCTGGTCGCCGTGGCCGACCTGGTCAGGGAACGGGCGGAGCAGAAAGCGAAGCAATACAAGATACCGCAGGTCTTGAGCACGAAGCAGCTTCTTGCCGACCCCGAGATAGGCATCGTGCTCAACCTCACCGTGCCCAAGGCGCACGCCAAGGTGGCGCTCGCGGCGATCAAGGCGGGAAAGTCCGTCTATAACGAGAAGCCGCTCGCCGTGACGCGAAAAGACGGCGCGGAAATCCTCAAGCAGGCGGCGCGCAAGAAAGTGCTGGTCGGCTGCGCTCCCGATACCTTCTTCGGCGGCGGCATCCAGACCTGCCGCAAGTTGATAGACGACGGCGTGATCGGCGAACCCGTCGCCGCCACCGCCTTTATGACCTGCCACGGCCACGAGAGCTGGCATCCCGACCCTGAGTTCTACTACGAAGTGGGCGGCGGGCCGATGCTGGACATGGGCCCTTACTACCTCACGGCGCTCGTGAACCTGGTCGGGCCAGTGCGGCGCGTCTCGGGCTCGGTGCGCGCCTCATTCCCCTATCGTACCATCACCAGCCAGCCGAAGAGCGGGGTGAAGGTGAAGGTGGAGACGCCCACGCACATCGCGGGGGTGCTGGATTTCACCAACGGCGCCATCGGCACGATCATCACCAGCTTTGATGTCTGGTCGGCGAACCTGCCCTGTATCGAGATATACGGCAGTGCGGGAACCTTGAGCGTGCCCGACCCGAATACCTTCGGCGGGCCGGTACGCGTGTGGGAGGCGAAGACGGGACAGTGGCGCGAGGTGCAGCTCACGCACGGTTACGAGATGAATAGCCGTGGCGTCGGCGTCGCCGACATGGCCCAGGCCCTGCTCACGGGCCGCGCGCACCGCGCCAACGGCAAGCTCGCCTACCACGTGCTGGACGTGATGCACGCCATCAACGACGCTTCTAAGTCAGGCAAACACGTGAAACTCACCAGCGCCTGCGCCGTTCCCAAGCCCTTGCCCACGGGCCTCAAGCATGGGAAATTAGATTAAGAAGAAGGCGCGATTGCTCGCGCCTTCTTAACCATCTAAGGTATGTCCCCTGCCCCTGTAGGACAGGCCCTTGACTTTTGACCCTACTTCGCCCTCTGGGCTTCGTAGGGCAAGCTTTCGACTTTGGACTTTGGACTCTGGACTCGGGACTCTGGACTCTGGACCGCCGCTAGATTTATTGGCAGACATGCGCACAGCGGACGGTCGCCCACTCAGAACTCACAACTCAAAACTGAGAACTCGCCTTTAGCTCGCCCTACTCCACTTCCCCTTCTACCACCGGTGCCTGCTGCCCTTCTGTTGCCGGCGCCTGCGCCTTGCCCTCGGCGGCCTTCGCCGCCCTTCTCTCCATCTTTCTCTTCAGCTTCTCTTCCCTCTTCTTCTTCTTCTTCAGCTCTTTCTCGCGCTTCGCCCACGAATGATTATCTCTCGCCAAAACATGCTCCTTTCATCTTGCCCCATCCTCTATAGAGACAATACCACATAGTCGGGAATCGGTCAACTCAACCATCTAAAGTATGCCCCCCAACCCTGGGACATGGCTTGTTAATTGTAGGGGAGCCCCACTGCGGGCTCCCTATTGGGCGGCCGCAGGGGGCCGCCCCTACATTGAGACGTAATTTAGACACTAATGAATCTCACTCGCGTTTCACCAAGTTTACGTCATCACGGTTCATCGGAACGGAAGGCCTGCAGGTCCTTGAGAAAGGCCGCCACATCCCGC
>CBDVCL010000527.1:0-1916 GCA_965372475.1 uncultured bacterium
GCTCTCTCAGGGCGGGAAGGGCCCTGAGGGCAATCGAAGGGCTAGCGACAAGCAACTAGCGACAGGGTAATCATGAACCTATTGACCGATAACATTCTCACGGCAATCATATTCCTCCCGGCAGCCGGCAGCCTGCTGATACTACTGCTCCCCGGCAGGCGCACGGCGCTGATCAAGGGCGTGGCTTTTGCCGTCACCATCCTTGACCTCGCCTTGTCTATACCGCTCTTCTGCCGCTTCAACGGCGCTTCCGCCGGGGCGCAATTCATCGCCAACGTCTCCTGGTTCCCGGCCTTCGGCATAAGCTACCACTTGGGCATCGACGGGCTTGGCTTGATGATGGTGATGATGACCACGATACTTATGTTCTCCGTGACGCTTTATTCTACCCTGGTGATCAACAAGCGGGTGAAAGGGTTCTTCTTCTTCCTCTTCCTCCTCACCAGCGGTATGCTCGGGGTATTCTGCTCGCGCGACCTCTTCCTCTTCTACGTCTTCTGGGAGATCACGCTCATCCCCATGTACTTCTTGATCGGTATCTGGGGTTCGGAACAGCGTATCTACGCCGCCGTCAAGTTCTTCCTCTATACCATGGCCGGGTCGGTGCTGATGCTGGTCGGCATCCTCTACCTTGTCTTTTACAATGAGACCATAACCGGCATCCTCACTTTTGACCTGCCGACGCTTCTCAGGCTGGGCATCCAGCCGGAGGTCCAGACCACGCTCTTCCTCGCCTTCGCCATCTCCTTCGCTATCAAGGTGCCCCTTTTCCCGTTCCATACCTGGTTGCCGGTGGCCCACGTGGAGGCGCCCACGCCCGGCAGCATGGTGCTCGCGGGTGTCTTGCTGAAGCTAGGCACCTACGGCCTGGTACGGTTCTGCATCCCGCTCTTTCCCCAGGCCGCGCACGAACTCTGGCCGGTTATCGCTACTCTTTCCGTTATCGGTATCATCTACGGTGGGCTGGTGGCCATGGTTCAGCCGGACCTGAAGAAACTCATCGCGTATTCCAGCATCAGCCATCTCGGCTTCGTCGTTCTCGGTTCCTTCGCCCTCACTTCCCAGGGATTGGCGGGAGGCATACTGCATATGGTCAACCACGGCGTCAATTCGGCCGCGCTTTTCATGGCCGTGGGTATACTTTACGAGCGGCGGCATACGAAGATCATCGCCGACTTCGGCGGCATTGCCAGGACGATGCCGGTCTACGCCAGTTTCTTTATGCTCTTCACGCTCGGTTCCATCGGCGTGCCGCTCACCAACGGTTTCGTGGGCGAGTTCCTGGTGGTGCTGGGGGTCTTCAGGGTCAGCCCGCTCTTCGCCGCCCTCGCCGCCCTGGGGGTGATCATTTCGGCGATGTATATGTTACGCGCTTATCAGCGCGTGTTCTTTGGCGTGCCCAAGGGGGCTAACCTAAAGCTGCGCGACCTCTGCCCGCGTGAGGTGATCGCCTTCCTGCCCCTGGCGGCGCTGGTCTTAATACTCGGCTTCTTCCCGAACATCATGCTCAACAAGATAAACGCCACCGTGGATTTCACCGTCAAGGCTGCGAGTATCCCGCACATCAGCTCCCAGGCGGAAACGGTGGCTGATACGGATGCGGCGCTGGTAAGCGGAGAGGTGGTTACGGGAAGCGGGGAAGTGGGAAACTTAATGCTTCCTGTATCCTCAAGCATGAGCGACCCTACTTCGCCCCGCCGCCCCCATGTCTTCCTGTCGGAAGACAGGAATGGGGGCAGACGGCGGGGCTTCGTAGGGCAGGCAAGCGACAAGGTGGCTACACACGAAGAAAAGGAGAAAACCCTTGACCCTTCCTGAGCTACTACTGAATAGCAAGATAGTTGCCCCCCAACTGCTGGTCGCCCTTGCCGGCTTGCTTTCGCTGGCCGCTTTCCTTTTCCCCGGGCGCTGGCGCA
>CBDVCL010000528.1:0-1913 GCA_965372475.1 uncultured bacterium
GGGGGAGAAGCTCTCCCCCACGATAGGAGGGGGTTACCCGCCGTCGCCAAGGCTATGGCGGGCAGGCAGCGTGCGCCCATCAGGTTGGAGCGACTTGTCCGCCGTAGCTTTAGCGAAGGCGGAAGCGACGGGGTTGAATCCCACCCTCTCCGCCAAGATTTGCGAAGCAAAGCTTGGCGAGATCTCGCCCACCAAGCTTGTATTACAAGTTTGGTGAGGCGGATCAGCCAGCAACAAGACGACATAGAATGCCAGATAAGAAGCAAGAACAGAAAAACCCCAAGAAGCCAGCCAAGAAGGACGCAAAACCAGCCAAGGCGTCGCCCCCGGAAGCCGACAGTTACTACGAAGCCCTTGCGCTCAAGTACCGTCCCAGCAGATTCTCGGAGATGGTCTACCAGGCTGGCATTGTCAGGACGCTACAGAATGCTATCCGGCAGAACCGCGTGCATCATGCGTATATCTTCGCGGGGCCGCGCGGCGTAGGCAAGACCTCCCTGGCCCGTATCTTCGCCAAGGCGCTGAACTGCCTGAAAGGCCCGGGGGAAGAGCCCTGCGGCAAGTGCGAGGTGTGCAAGGAGATAGCGGCAGGCAGTTGTATGGATTTCATCGAAATTGACGGGGCGTCCAATAGGGCAGTCGAGCAAGCGCGTGAATTGAGGGAGAAAGTTGTCTACGCAGCGGTCAAGGCCCGATACAAGATCTACGTGATCGACGAGGTGCATATGCTTACCCCCGAGGCCTTTAATACCCTTCTAAAGACCTTGGAGGAGCCGCCACCGCACGTGAAATTCATTTTTGCCACCACGGAATATCACAAGCTCCTGCCGACTATCATTTCCCGCTGTCAGCTGTTCTTCTTTCGCAAGATACCGCCGCGGGATATCGTCGCCAGCCTGAAGAAGATGGTCAAGTCGGAAAAGGTCAGTGCGGACGAAGAGAGCCTCTACATGATCGCGCGCTATGCCGACGGCAGCCTGCGGGATGCCCAGGGCATTGTAGACCAGCTCCAGGTCTACGGCTCAGGCGAGATAAAGAGCGCCCACGTGACCGAATTGTTGGGCCTCAGCGCCCCGGAGACCGTACTCGAATTCGCCAAGTCCTGTCGTGGCGGGGAGATGCAGAGGGTGATGGAAGCCGTTGCGCAGCTCGCCGAACGGGGAAGCGATATCTCGATCTTCCTGGACGACCTGCAGGAGTTCTATCGGAATATGCTGATGATAAAAAGCGCGCCGGACCACCGGCAACTCGTTCTACTGCCGCAAGCGATGATAGAGCGGTTGGCGGAGAGTTCGCGGGACCATGACGAGGAAAGGTTGATGCAGGCGCTTTCCCTGGTAAGTGCGCTACGCGAAAAGATCCGTTACGTTCCCAACAAGCGCATATCGCTGGAACTGCTGGGGGTAAAGCTCTGCCGCTTAGACAAGATGGCGTCCCTGCGCCAACTCTTAAGCGGGCAGCAGACGAGCCGCGGGGAAGAAGCGGGCAGAGGGGAAGGCGGTGTCAGGGGCAATGAAACGAACTTGAAGGAGAAGGATTTTGGCGAGCCGGCACTGGCGATAGACGGCATCGAAGAGGTGAAAGAAGAGGACAAGGGGGAGCTGTCCGTAGAGAGGATTGAAAGGAACTGGCAGGGCTTCCTGGAAGCCCTGGAGGGAAAAGAACTGGTGAAGGCAAAGGCCCTGCTCTCTGCCGGGCGCCCGACCGCACTTCAAGGAGGTAAGCTTGGCGTTACTTTTGACAGTGGTTACCACGTTGAGCAGTTGAACGGTCCCCTGCACGCGAAAGTCATTTCCGCGGCCTTGAAGAGGTACTTCAAGGCAGATCTTGAACTGGTGGCGGAGGTCAGCACCGCGCGTAAGGAAAAAGAGGAAAAGGAAGAAGCGGCGAAGGAGGAGAAGGCCAGCCAGAAG
>CBDVCL010000529.1:0-1909 GCA_965372475.1 uncultured bacterium
GCACTGGAACAGGCCTCGGTATTCGCGCTCGGCATCATGCCTTACATCTCGGCCTCGATCATCATGCAGTTGCTGACAGCTGTGATCCCTCATCTTGAGCGCCTTTCCAAGGAAGGCGAGATCGGCCGCCGCAAGATAACCCAGTATACCCGCTACGCTACGGTGGGTATCTGCCTCATCCAGTCCCTGGGCACGACCTACTGGTTGCGCGGTGTTTCCGCCGGCCAGCAGTTTCACGTCCTGCCGGACTTCAGCCTGGGCTTCCAGTTGATGACCATGCTCACCTTGACCACCGGGACCATCTTCATTATGTGGCTGGGTGAACAGATCACCGAGAAGGGCATCGGCAATGGCATGTCGATCATCATCTGCGCGGGGATAATCGCCAGCCTGCCGGGGCAGATGGCTGCCACCTACATGCAGTTCAAGGCGGGCGGCATCCAGGCCTTGCATCTGCTCATATTCCTGGTGATGTCCGTCGCCCTGGTGTCCTTTATCATACTCTTACAGCAGGGCTACCGGCGTATCCCCGTGCAATATGCCAAACGCAGGATCGGCCGGCGCATGTACGGCGGACAGAACACCCAGATTCCCTTGAAGGTGGACTACTCCGGGGTGATCGCGGTCATCTTTGCCTCCAGCATCCTCGTCTTCCCGACTACCATCACCAGCATGTTCGGGGCGGGAGGGGGCGAGGGCTTTGTACAGACTGTTTTCAGCTTTATTACCTACTGGATGCGGCCCACCGGTTTGATATACAATTTCCTTTTCGCCGCGCTGATTATCTTCTTCTGCTATTTCTATACGGCCATCGTCTTTAACCCCGCCGACCTCGCCGAGAACCTGCAGAAGCAGGGAGGGTTGATCTATGGCACCAGGCCGGGCAAACCGACCAGTGATTTCATTGACCGCACCCTCACCCGCATCACCCTTTGGGGAGCGATCGCTGTGGCGATTATCGCCATAATGCCCACGCTCTACGTGCGTTTCACCAACATCCCCGTCAGTTTCGGCGGCACCTCGTTGCTGATCGTGGTCGGCGTGGTGTTGGACACGATGAAACAGATCGAGTCGCACCTGATAATGCGGCACTATGACGGGTTCTTGAGGAAAGGTAAACTGAAGGGAAGGACTTTTTGATGTATACGCTTCTGCTGGGGCCGCCGGGCAGTGGCAGACGTTGTGCTTGGCGAAAATTGGAGGAAAGAACAAGATCATGTATGCCCTCCTCCTAGGTCCGCCTGGCAGTGGCAAAGGCACCTACGCTACGCGGCTGGCGGTGCAGCACAAGCTACCGCATATCTCGACCGGGGATATCTTTCGGCGCTTGAAGGAGGCGGGCGGTGAATTGGCGGAGCGGGTGGCTGGTTTCATGTCTGCCGGGGAACTGGTGCCCGACGAGATAGTGAACCGGGTGGTGAAGGAAAGGCTTGGGGGCGAGGATTGCAGCGGCGGTTGTTTGCTCGACGGCTACCCGCGCAACCTGGTCCAGGCCGGCCTCTTGAGTGAGATGTTGAGGGACAAGGGCTTGGCGTTGCAGGTAGCTTTCAGCATCAAGGTCAGCGAGGAAGTGCTGAAGCGAAGGCTCTCCGGCAGGCGGACCTGCCGTTCCTGTGGGGAGATATTCAATGTCTTCTCCCTGCAGCCGAAGCAGGAGGGCGTTTGTGACCGCTGCGGCGGCGAGCTTTACCAGCGGACGGACGATAAGGAAGAAGCTGTTGCCAACCGTCTCAAGGTCTACGAGCGGGAGACAGCCCCCCTGGTGGACTATTATCGGCAGGGCGGCATCCTGCGCGAGATAGACGGTGAGGGGAGCATAGAGAACGTGTTGGCGGTGATGAGCACGATTCTGGTCGGAGAAGAAGGGTGAGCCGTTTGAAGAGCGTGGCGGAGATAGCGGGCATGCGGG
>CBDVCL010000530.1:0-1903 GCA_965372475.1 uncultured bacterium
AGCACGATGCCGTCCTGGACCCAGTTGTTGACCGCCATCCGCACCTCCAGCGTGCCGTTGGCGTAGCTTGTCCCTGAGCGCGTGAGCACGTGCGGCGACGCCGACCCGGCGGTGCGTCTGACTTGGCCCCCCGCCTCCGTGATGTTGAGCCAGCCTTCGGACGATGTCCAGCCCGTGGGCGTTCCCGGCCCCTCGTTGTCCTCGTGGTCGTCCTCGTCGGGGTTGGTGCCTTCCGAGATGTTCTCGTAGTTGAGGTAATAGGTCACCCGCGTGCCCAGCTGGGCGACGGGCGGGTCGGCCGCCTTCCGGATGTTCGCGCCCGGGATGACGATGGTTATGGGGCAATCGGGCGAGGTGCGCGTCTTGTCGTTGTCAGCGTCGTAGTTGACGAAATTCGGTACGATATCACCCGGCGTGCCGCTGTCTACGGTCACCGCTACCGTGATCCACCTCTCCCCTCCCACCTCGATGTCGCCCAGGTTCCACCAGTAGAGGTTGCCGCTGTTCCCCGCGGGAGGAGGCACGGAGCCGACGAAGGTCATCGTCGCGTCGAAGGTGTCGGTGACGATAACGTTCTGCATGGGCACGGGAGCGAAACTACTGTAATGTAAAGTGTAGCTCACCGTGTCCCCGGGGTAGACGCCGTCCGGATTCGCCGACTTCAGGACCGAAGCGGCGGGAAACTCGAAGGTGTGGCGGTAGGCCATCGTCTGCCCCTTGGGATCAACATCGGTTATGCTGAGAAGGTTGGTAAGGCAGGGCAGTACGTTTAGGTTCCGGTCCTGCACGTAGGAGGGGTTATAGAAGGCAAAGCTGGCCCAGGGCGTTACTATCGCGGCGGGCCAGCCCGAATCGTCGTAGCCGGGGGCAAACCAGCCCGGGCTTGGGTAGGTGGGCGGCTCGATTCCCGTATCCCACGCCTTGGTACGCGTGCCGTCGCTGACGATGTCCAGGTAGGTGCCGTCGCTGAATGTAAGCTCCAACACGTAGGACACCCACACCACGCCGCCCTGGTAATCGTAGGCGGTTATGGCGAACACGTTGTCGCCGGGGAAGAACCAAGCGGTGGGGACGGCGAGGATCGTCTCGTTGCTGTAGCCGCCGCCGGGGCCGAAGAGGAAGTTGCCGTTTACGTATACATCGAAGCCGTCATCGCCGAGGATGCGCAGGGTGGCGCTGACCAGGCTAGCGGCGTTGGCGTGGCTCGGCAATAATGCGCCAAGCATCGCGCACAGCGCGATTATCACGACAATTTTACTTGATATCCGTTTCTTCATTATTCTAAATCCCAAGCATACCTGCCAAGACTGACTGTCAACGGCTAAAAAGGGGCGTACTAACCCTTGCAGGCGCTAAAGCCAGGCGCACCTTCCTTCCTAGAACCGCCTATTCAAAAACTACCACATTTTCGCCAATAGTCAATGCCCCTTCCTCTTATTGTGCGTTAATATCTCATATCCATGCGATATATAGACGTATTTACACGCTATTCATTCATCTGTTTGTCACCAGGCTCTCCAGCTAGAGCCAATCTGGAAGAATGTTCTTTCCTTAATACATTTGGCAGAAACATCGGCGTCTGTAGCTTGCCTCCCAGCCGAAAGTGCACTGCAGTTTTCCACCGCTTGTTCCGGGAACGCTTCGAGATGACGCTGAGGGGGTATCGGGTGAGTAGGAGGCCTTAACAGAGGCGGTTATATGGTTATAGGGTTATACGGTTGTAGGGTCATTGACGGCCATACAACTATACAACCCATTACCGTTACTTGATCACTACCACCTTGCCGTAGTAAGGGTTTCCTCTACCTATCACAGAGGAGGAAACCCTTGCGGTCGCCTGCCGGCGACCAAAGGGTTGCTACGCTACTTCTTGTATGGAAGCAACCCTTGAGATCGCCTCCCA
>CBDVCL010000531.1:0-1893 GCA_965372475.1 uncultured bacterium
TCCGAGCACCTGGAGAAAGGCGCCCTCGTCTTTTGGGTAAAGGGCAAGAACGGCAGCGAGACCTTCGACGTGATCCTGGCCAACCCGCCTCAGGAAGAATTCGGCGGCGGCTCATTCGAGAATAAGATTCCCCTCGCACCATACGTGGCTACCACTACCGAGTGGCAAAAGGTGATCGTGCCGCTGAAGGACTTCCGCAAGAGGGGGTCTCTCTGGGGCAGGCGCCGTGGCGCTCGCCCCAAGAGCCATTACAGGGAGTTCGATTGGTCACAGGTGGCCTCGCTACGTCTCCAAACTACCACCAAGTATTACGCGCAAGCAAATGATTCCTCGGGGCGGCGGCAGGTGATGGTGATCGCCGAGTTCGTAGTCTTCTTCGACCAGTTGGTGATCGTGCCGGAGTATTCCGTCGCGGAGTACAAGGAATTGCGCCAGCGCTGCAGGGATACCTCTTTCGCCCTGGCGGATGACGGCGCGGGGAACATCGTTATCTTTGATGACAGGGTACGCGGACGCTGGTGGAACGCCTCGCCGCCGCCCTATTCCTTCATCATCATCGACGAGACCGACGCCAAGGTGGGGAAGAAGTCGCTGATGATAAACATGGACCCCAGCAAATGGTCCTGGAGCGGTTGCGGCCTGGGCTACTTCGATTTCACGCCTTTCTACAAGACGGGGAGCCTGCAGTTCTGGATAAAGGGGAAGCACGGTAACGAGGGCTTCCTCGTCGGCTTCGATTCCGTCGAGGCGGGGGGGTTCCGGGCGGGAACCCACCTTGACATACGACCCTACGTGACGGTGAGCAGCACCAGGTGGAAGAAGGTGACCATACCCCTGATGGACTTTCCCCCCTCGCAGAGGAACTGGCCGACCAACAAGAGGCGCGCCTTCAACTGGGCGGGAGTGAATATGCTCTATTTCCAGATAGCTCCGATGAAGGAACCGGAGTACGCCTGGTGGTTGGATGATGTGAAGGTAATGACCAAGTAGGGGCGTTGGTAGGCGGGGTATTAGGGCGTTCGGGTGTTGGGGTTAACCCTAAGACCCTAAAGCCCTAACACCCAATACCCATATGGGAATGGACATGAAGAGAACCATAGCAACACTCACACTATGCCTGGCGGCTAGCACACTCCACGCTCAGAGCGGCGACTTGAAATACGCCGACCACCTCTACGGCGAGAAGGACTACTTCCGTGCCGTGAGCGAGTATAAGCGCTATCTCTTTCACGATGCCGGGGGCAGGGCGGCGATACGGGCCAGGTTTTTCATCCCGCTCTCTTACTATCACGCGGGCAGGCCGAGGGAGGCGCTGGATAAGTTCCTGCTCTTGAAGGACGGCAAGCTCGCCGAGCCGTGGGCGGGGAGGGTGGTCTTGATGAGTTCGCTCTGCGCCCTGCGGGCGGGGATGGCGGAGGTGCCGGCGAAGCTGAGCGCTGAATACCTGGGGCAGGAACGGGAGCTGGGCAAAGCGGCGCGCGTACTGCATTTCTACTTGTTGCTCAAGGCGGGGGAGTTCGACCGCGCGGCGGCGAGCGTCCCCGCGGGCAGGGAAGAACTCGGCGGCTTGGTAGCGGCAGGCAGGAAGGTGAGCTACAAGAGCGAGCGAAAGGCGGCCTTCCTTTCGCTCCTGCCGGGCGCGGGACAGCTATATGCCGCGCGCCCCGCGGACGCCTTGCCCACGCTCGTGCTGAACGCCCTGACCACCGCCGCCGCCGTCTACTCTTTCAAAAAGGACCGTATCGCTACCGGCGCGGCCTTCTGCGTGTTGGAGAGCGGCTGGTATTTCGGCAATCTCTATACCGCCGCCAACTGCGCGCGGCGTACTAATCGCGAGCGGCAGGAACGCTATCTTTCCCGCGTGGAGGAAGAACTGGATATGGATGGGGTGAT
>CBDVCL010000532.1:0-1889 GCA_965372475.1 uncultured bacterium
GCCACACCCGCCACCTCCCTCACCACAGGTTCGATACGGCAGGGGCTGAGGGACAGCTTACTTGGTCGGGCGAAATCGAGGAAATCATTCACAACCCTGTCCAATACATCTATCTCGCGGCGGATCTCGTTGAGGTAATGACCCTCGGTCTCCCTCTGGCTGCCCCCGTTCCTGCCTTTCGGCAGAATGGCACGGGGGCGCGGGGGCCGAGTGGAGGATATCTTGCGGCGCGAATCCGCCTGCTCTCCTTTTCGCTTGCGCTGAAGCAATTCTACGAATCCCTGTATTGCCGCAAGCGGGTTCCTGATCTCGTGCGCGACGCCCGCAGACATCTCGCCCAGGGCGGCCAGCCTTTCCTTCAGCACGACCTGCGTCTGCAAGCGCTTGAGCTCCGTATTGTCGACCAGGATCACCTCCGCGCCAACGACACGCCCCAGCTTGTTCTTGAGAAAAGCGGAACTAACCAGCAGGTGCCGCTCCCGCGCCGCCAGGTGCACCTCACGAAATTTAACCGCCCTTCCCTTCAACGCCCGTTCGATCAGCGCCACTAGTTGCGGGAACTCTTTCAGGCCTTGCCGGAAATCGCGACCCATGAGGCGGCGCGCTTTGCAGCCCAGGATCTCGGTGGCCGCCTGATTGACCGTGGTCACCTCCCTGGTGCTGTCCACGGCCACCAAGCCGCTCGTCAATGATTCCAGCATGTAGTCGTTGTGGGCCTTTAGTTGGCGCGTCATATCGTTAAAGGCTTGCGCGAGAAAGCCGAGCTCGTTGAGCGGCTGCTCGGGAACAGTCACGGAGAAGCGCCCTTCGCCCACCTGCTCCGCTCCGCGCACCAGCCTCTCCACGGGACGCAAGATATAGCGAGAAAGGAATACGCCTACGACCAGGGCCGCCATAATGAAGAGCACAGCGGCCATCAGCATCGCCCTGCCAAACTCCTCTATCGCCCGCAAGAAGGCCGCGCTGGCCTCTACTCCCACCAGATAGGCTACCTCGCTCTCGCCCCGAAACAGCGGCACATACGCGGACTTGTAGTATTGCTGGTCGCTCCCCTGGTAGAGGGTAGAGATACCCACCTGTCCGCCCCATCCCCTCTCCTGCTCGGCCTCGTCCAGCGAGAGCATCAGGCTCCTCTCGCCTACACTGTAATCGCCCCTGGCATCGACGATGATGCGGCTGGCACGGTCAAGCACGTAGATGTTGCGCACCCCGGCGATGTTGCGCAGGCGGTTCAGGTTCCGCCTCTGGCCTTCGTAATCCACGCCATACTGCCGTACCAGGTCTATCCTGCCGGGGTCAAGCTGAGCGGCGGCCAGCTTGCCCACGGATACGAGGCGTTGGCCAAGTTCCGCGTCGAGCTGGCCTTTTGAGCGGTTATAAGCGAAGAAGCCATAGAAGGAAGTGATCAGGACCGAAAGCAACAGGACCCAGCCGATAAACTCGTCCCGCAGTTTCCGTTTGAACTTAGAGGAGTGTGACACAGCCATCAGTTGCTCGTTCCGCCTATTGGGTAATGGGCTATTCTTCTTCGCAGAGAACGCGGAACCCTTCGGGTATCCCATCGAAAGCGTCCAAGATCCCTCAGGGCGCGGAGTGCGCCGAGGAAGCTACTCTCTGCTGTCTCTGCGGCATCTCAGCGACCTCGGCGGAGAAAGCAACCCACTGCGTTCTACCGATTGCCTATTAGTATGGATTATAACACGGAAGCTGGCGGATGTCAAATTATTGACACCTCGCGCCGCAAATAATCCTTTGCCGCTACTTGACATGCGCCCAAGAAGATGATAGCATTCAAGTAATGAATATCCAGCGATCAGCAAAGCTGACCTTGGTGATCTTCCTTCTCGCCCTGGGCTGTCACAAGAGCCCTACGGGGCCTACCAACCCCA
>CBDVCL010000533.1:0-1880 GCA_965372475.1 uncultured bacterium
TGATCGTTCTCCTCGATGTCGCTCGTGCGCGGAGTTAGCTCGCGCCTGATGCGCTGCTTGGCCGCGTCGCTTCCTCCCGGATGGTTGCACATGAAGGCGGTGGAACCACCGTGCGTATCGATGAGCACGAAGCGCTTGTAGACCAGGGCATTGCGCAGCGTCCAGGGCAGGACCACGGCGCAGGCCGCCAAGGCCGCCGGCAAGATCAGCCGCAAGGCGCGCCTCCGGGTCAACCCCAAGGCGCCGCGGCTGAAATAGGCCACCAGCAGCAAGATACCCAGCGCCAGCAGTCCCTGCTGGCGCACCAGTGCGGCAAGGCCGAAGCAGAGCCCGGCCAGGGCCGAGGCCTGCCTGTCCGGCCGCCTAAGAAAACGCAGGGAGAAGAGGACGCCGAGCGAGAACAAAAAGACGTAGAGCGTCTCCGACATCAGGAAGCCGCCCTGGAATATCAAGGGGCAATACAGCGCCGCCGCCGCCGCCGCGAGCAGGCCCACCCCCGCCCCGTATAGCTCAAGCCCGATCAGGTATACCAGCAGGCAGATCACAGCGCCCAACGCCGCCTGCACCAGCCGCGCCGCGTAGGGCGTGACCCCGGCGAGATGGTATACCCCCGCCAGGAAGAGGGGATATAGCGGGGGATAATAGGAGCGGTACCTGTCATCGACGATATAGCCGCGCCCCGTGACGATGCTCTCGGCGTAACTATGGTAGGTCACCTCGTCGCCGGCCAGCGGCATCCCCTTGAAGTTGATCGTGAATAACAAGCGGTAGACCAGGGCCAAGAGGAAGATCATCAACAACAGGTAGTAGCGGTAAGCTGGACGTTTTTTTCGCCTCATGCGCTTTGACCAGTCGAGTCACTCCAAACCAGGCGGTTCAGCTACGGCTGGCGTGCAAGTTTAAGCTGCTTGAGGGCCGCCATCATTCCGACGCCACGTATTACCGGGAGCATAAAATAGGATACTTTTCCCCTTTCCATGATTCATAGTAATATCCCGGTAACACGGTGCCTACAAGCCCAACCAACCGAATTACGAAAAACTCTCATGGCTTAAGAAGTATCCGATTTAACGCTCCCCGTAGTATATCACCGCCACGAGGCAGGAAACAAGCGCCCCCATCGCGGCGTGCTTGGCTCTCTTCACGCCGAACTTCCTCCTGTATCCCGGGCGGAAGTGCGCCATCGCCTCCTCTCCTTCGCCGCTGATTATCTGCCGCGCGGCCAGACCAGGAGAGGCAGGGAAACTGTAAGCGACAAGGGGGCAGAGGACAGCGGCAGCACCGCCGGCGAGCGCGACCTTGACGTCCCGCTTGCCCTCCGATTCGATCTCGCTGGTGGAAGAGCTAAGGCTGTCCTCGCGCTTGTAAAGGGCGAGGTAATTCGCCGTGCCGGCGACAAGCACGCCGAAAGCTATCCAGATACTCCTTTCCGCGTAGCTAGCCCGGGCGTATCTCTCGCCCGTGATCTTCCACCTGTGGCGGGGCGGCAGGCCGGTCAGGCCTGCGTCGTCAATAAGGGGTTGAAGCAGGCGCGTGGCCCTGCCAAAGTCCCCGGCGCGGAGGATATCACGGATATCGTCCTCGTAGACCTTTCTCTTTCCCGCCACCGTTTCGATCACCAGGTAGAACTGCGGCGGTGACACTTCTTCGGTTATCGTTCCCCTGATCACCTCAGCGTCTTTCATATAGACGACGTCCTCGCCGCACGCGGCGAAGCAGAGAGACAAGCAAACAAGGCAGGATGCAATGTATCTGACGACTGGGACGGTAGCCACTGTTATTCCTTATTCTCCGGACCTCTCCCCCTCACCCTTGCCCTCCCCCACTGTATAGACTGGAGACATAGTCAACACATGTTCGGGGACATGGTAAACACATCT
>CBDVCL010000534.1:0-1874 GCA_965372475.1 uncultured bacterium
CGGGGTAAGGCAGTAGTCACAGCGATAACGACTTTGCTTTTGCTTTTCGGTTGCAGCAAAGAAGCGGAGGAGAAAGCTCAACACCCCGCGCTGGAACGAGTCGGCAAGTATGGCGGCCGCCTCACGCTGGCCACGCTTTCTGACCCCAAGTCTTTCAATGCCATCATTGCGCAGGAGACCAGTACCACCGGGGCACTGGCTTATATGTTCGAAGGCCTGACGGATACCGATGGCCTGACGGCGGAAGTAAGGCCGCGCCTGGCTATCGGCTGGACTCAGTCGGACGACGGGGTGACCTGGGATTTCAAATTGCGGCAGGACGTGCTGTGGTTTGACGGGGAGAAGTTCACCGCTGACGACGTGGTCTTCACTTTCAATGACCTCGTCTATAATCCCGATATTCCCAATAGCAGCAGGGATGTCCTGACCATAGAGGGCAAACCGATAAAGGTCGAAAAGGTCGATGACTTCACGGTGCGCTTCTCCCTGCCCAGGCCCTTCGCGCCTTTCCTGCGCTACGTTGGCGTGTCGATCCTGCCCGAACACATCCTCGCGGCGTCGGTCAAGGCGGGGGCCTTCACCTCGACCTGGGGAGTGGACACGCCGCCGGCGCAGCTGATCGGCACCGGCCCCTACAAGCTGGTGGAATACAAGTCTGGCCAGCGGTTGGTATACCGGCGCAACCTCTCCTACTGGCAGGTGAACGAAGTGGGGGAGCGTTTGCCCTTCATTGAGGAGATAGTGCACTTGATCGTGCCCAGCCTGGAGACCTACCCGATGAAGTTCATCAACCGCGAGATAGACGCTTTCAGCATGCGCGGCGAGGACTTCGTCACTCTCAAGCCGAGGGAAGGGGGAGAGGACTTCACGATATACGACTGCGGGCCGGATACCGGCACGCTCTTCCTCGCCTTCAACCAGAACCCAGACCACCTCTCCGCGGTCAAGCACAGTTGGTTCACCGACGTCAACTTCCGTCGGGCGATGGCGCACGCGATGGACAAGCGGAGCATGATAGACAACATCGCTTTCGGCAAGGGGTATCCCCAGCACGCGGCGGAATCGGTCTCCAACAAGATCTTCCACAACCCGGACGTGCGCAAGTACGAGTATGACCTGGCGAAGTCAAGGGTCTACCTCGACAAGGCGGGGATGGTGGATCGCGACGGCGACGGCATGCGCGAGGACGCGGCCGGGAATCCCGTTCGCTTCATGCTGCTTACAAACAGCGGCAACACCGTGAGGGAGAAGCTCGGCGGCTTGATCAAGGATGACCTGTCCAAGATCGGCGTCGAGGTGGACTTCAAGCCGATAGACTTCAATGTCCTGGTGAGTCATCTCAACAGCAGTTACGACTGGGAGGCGATCATCATCGGTTTCACGGGAGGGGTGGAGCCGCACGGCGGCAAGAACCTCTGGCATTCCTCCGGCTCGCTGCACATCTGGCATCCGAAGCAGAAGCTTCCCGCCACCGCCTGGGAGGCGGAGATAGACGCACTCTACGAGAGGGGGGCGGTGGAGCTGGACGAGGAGAAACGGCGGCAGATATATTTCCGTTGGCAGGAGATCGTGGCCGAGCAGTTGCCCGTCATCTACACCATCAACCAGGCCGCGCTATATGCGGTGCGCGACAAGTTCGTCAACCTCCACCCTACCGCCTATGGGGGCATGTTTCATAACATTGAAGATATATATTTGAGATAATGCATGCATCAGCATGCATTATCTTCGTTCGGTTTGTAGGGGCGGTCTCGTGGCTCCCCCGCCATAGCCCCTGCGTCTGCTTGTCAGCAGACAAGCGCTGGGGCGACGGCGGGTGACCGCCCACTAGTACGTGCAGCCCCATGCTTGTCAGGCGTAGCCTTGGCGACGGC
>CBDVCL010000535.1:0-1867 GCA_965372475.1 uncultured bacterium
GGAAAGCGGCTTGTTGGCATTTGAGCATGATCCGGGCTGATTCGGATGATGCTCTCTTTGTAAACGCGGATTACGCGGATTAGCATCAGCGCAATCAGCGGGGAGCCAGATGGTCATCTTCTAGCTCCATCAGCGTAATCAGCGGAATAACGCTGTGATCATGCGCAGAACAATTACCACCACCAGCCCCGAGGAAACGCGGCTCCTTGCCGCGGGCCTGGCGCGCAAGCTGCGCGGCGGTGAGCTGATCGCCCTCAGGGGAGAGCTCGGCAGCGGCAAGACCTGTTTCACCCAGGGCCTGGCCAAGGGTTTAGGGGTCAAGGGCCGGGTGCGTTCGCCGAGCTTCATCATCATGGCGGGTTATCAAGGGCGGCTGAAACTGCATCATTTTGATTTCTATCGGCTGGACAGCGAAAAGGAGCTGGAGGAGCTCGGCCTGGAAGAATGTTGCCGCCTGGATTCGGTGGTGGTGATAGAATGGGCTGAGAAATTCACCGCGCGGCTGCCGCAAGGGGCGATGTGGCTGGAAATGGAGTGGCGGAGTGAAGAAGAACGCAAGCTCAGATTCGGGCGAGGATTCCCCGCTGATTATCTCGCTGGAGTGCTCGACGCTAAGGCCTAGCTTGTCCCTTGCTGCCGGTGGAGAAGTGCTTGGCCTTTTCGGGTCACGGCAGGGAACGGGTGCCTCGGCGTGGTTGGCTGGCGAGATAGAAAAGCTGCTCAAGCGTCGAGGCTTCGCGCCGCATGATCTTGATGGCGCCGCGGTCTCTTCGGGACCGGGCTCCTTTACGGGTCTGCGCGTGGCGCTGGCCACGGCCAAGGGGCTGGCTTGGGCGCTTGATCTGCGTTTGTTGCTGGTGCCGACGCTGGACGTCTTGGCTAACGGGGCAGCCGGGAAGGCAAGCCCTGGGGAACTTGTGGCTTTCATCCCCTATGCTGGCGGCGAGTATCATTATGCCCGCTATCGTTACTCGCGGCGGCTGTCGAGGTATCGGCGCGTCGGCCGCTACTTGTGCGGTGGGATTGAGGAGATCACGGCCCTGGCGACGAAAGGTGTCCTGCCCGTCGGGCTGGCAGGCGGAGATGACCTTGCCGGCCTTTGTGATGCCGTGGCGGGTACCTGGTGTCCGACCTATCCGCGTGCGGAAACGCTTTCGCGGCTGGCCTGGGAGCGCTATCAGCGGCGGCAATGGGCCGACCTGGCCCGGGCCGAGCCGCTCTACCTGCGCAAGAGCCGGGCGGAAGAGCGGGCCGGGAGAAGAACAAGGAAGAGGAAGTGAGAAGGAAAAAGGAAGAAGCACGAAGAGATTTCTTGACGCCTGTTTCTTGGTCAATGTTGCTTTTGCCTTTTTCCTTTTCACTTTTTCCTTATGACCATTGACCCCATAACCTTCACGCCCATGACTCCCGACCACCTCGAGGAGGTGCTGGCCATCGAGGGCGAGTGTTTTTCTTCCCCTTGGTCAAGGGAAGCTTTCAAAGGGGAGTTGTCACTTGCTGGCATCTCTTTTTATACGGTGGCCCTGGACGGGGGAGAAGTGGTCGGCTACGGCGGCTATCGTTTTGCCGCTGGCGAGATGCACATCACTAACCTTGCGGTGAAAGAGAGCGTGAGGAGGAAGGGAATCGCTAAGAGACTTACCGAGTTGTTGATAAGCGAGGGCGCGCGGCGCGGGGCGAAGCAGGCGCACCTGGAGGTGCGGCGCTCTAACCTGTCAGCACAGGACCTATATCGTTCCATGGGTTTCGAGAATGTCGGTGTCAGGCGCGAATACTACCGTAAGGAGAAGGAAGACGCGATTTTGATGTCTAAGGGGTTATTTCGTCGCTAGTCGCTAGCCCTTCGATTGCCCTCAGGGCCCTTCCC
>CBDVCL010000536.1:0-1865 GCA_965372475.1 uncultured bacterium
CTCCGCCTCGATGATCTTTTCCCCGCAGGCCATGGCCAGCCCCGGCTGGTCCAGGGTCTCGCGCATCACGCCCCTGCCACGCTGCTCTTGCTCGGTAGAGGCGCCGGGGTTGACGACATAGGCCGCGGTCACTTCCATCTCTATACGGCTGGCCAGCGCGTCTACCACCGACGCCGCCAGCTTGGCATTGGGGCCGCCGGCCGTTGGCAGCAGGCACCTGCGCATGCCCGCGTCGTCGCCCGGCTTGAGCAGCATCAGGTCGCACTTGACGTACCTGATCACGTGGTCGGTGATCTCTCCGAAGATACGCTCCCTGGCGTTCGTAAACCCCTTCCATCCCATCACCAGTGACTCCGCCCGATGTTTCTCTATGGCGGAAAAAATCCCGTCATAGGCCTGGTGGGCGATCACTATGTCGGTCTCCATCTTGATGCCGAGCCCGGCCGCCGTCTTTTCGGCCTGCTTCAGCAGTGCCTGCTTGTGATGGGCCATGCGTAACCCATCGTGCAGGGGCATCTGCACAGGCACCTCGACCACGCTGGCGGCGACAAGCCGTACGCCGCGCTTGCGGGCGACCGCGTCCCCAAGAATGAGCAGTGGTTCTATGCTGTCGGGGTTATGAAGGGCAACGACAACCGAGTTATCCGCCTCGCCGGCCCCAGCGTGGTATGGATAGGGTATGATCACCTTCGGCTCGGCCAGTCCCGCCTGCTGCCTGAAGAAGGCGTAGTATAGCACCAGGCCGAATATTATCCATCCGGCCGTAACATACCAGGCGATCGGCTGGAACTTGAACTGGTACACGGCGAGAAATATATTGAGCACGATACCGGCGATGGGCAGGTAGGGATACAAGGGGATCTTGTATCGCCGCGGTATCTCCGGCGCCTTGCGGCGCAGCACTATCAGGGAAAGGTTGACCATGGCGAAGGTGAGCAGGAACATCAGGGACGCGGCCGAACCAACCACGGCGATGGGAAGCGAAACGGCGATGGCAATGAATATCACGCCGGTAACGACGATGGCAATATGCGGCGTGCGGAACCTCGCGTGTATCTTCGACATCACACCGGGCAGCCACATGTCCCGTCCCATCGAGAAGCCGACGCGCGAGGCCGCGAGCACGGTAGCGTTGAGCGCGGACATCGTGGAGAGCAGGCCGCCGAAGACGATAAGCCCCACACCAAAAGCGGGCATGAAGTCCTGCGCCGCCACGACGATGGCCGTCTCCTGGTATTTGCCGAGGTGCTCCCAAGAGGACGCGCCCTGCGGGTTGATCGCGGCAAGCGCGACGAAAAGGATCAGCAGGTACATCACGATAGTGACACCCAATGATATGAAAGTGGCCCGGGGGATGTTCTTCTCGGGGTCCTTGATCTCCTCGGCCACGGTGCTAATCAGGTCATAGCCCTCAAAGGCAATGAAGGTCAGTCCCATCGCTATCAAGACGCCGCCCATACCCTTGGGGAAGAAAGGAAACAGCGCGGCGGACGCCGGGGCCGGCTGTCTGAATATCTGCACCAGGCCGAAGAATATGAATGCCGCCAGTATGGCGAGCTTGGCCACGGTGAGCACGTTCTCAGCCTTGCCGGTGACTTTGGAGCCCCTGTAGTTAAGGAGGATGAAGGCGACGCCGATCACGAGAATGATAAGGAGCACGGCAGCGTTCTTGCCCGCTATGTTGAAAACCAGCTCGGAGACGGCGGGCATATACCTGTGAAAAAACTCCCAGAAGTATCCCGCGAAGCCAAGCGCGTAGAGACTGCAGGCCACGGTGTAAGCGAACCACAGCATCCAGCCCGAGACGAATCCGGCCACGCCCGGGTCAGCCATCTGCACGAAAGCGTAGCCGCCCCCCGCGCGGG
>CBDVCL010000537.1:0-1856 GCA_965372475.1 uncultured bacterium
TCAGCGGGCATGCTCTCCATTTCCATGCGCAGCTTCGAGGCGGCCTCGTCCATCAAGTCTATCGCCTTATCGGGAAAATAGCGGTCGCTGATGTAGCGGTCCGCCAGCGTCGCCGCCGCCACCAGGGCGGCATCCTTGAAACGCACGCCATGGTGCGCCTCGTAACGCTCGCGCAGGCCGCGCAGGATGGAGATAGTCTCTTCTACGTCAGGCTGTCCCACTACCACCGGCTGGAAGCGCCTCTCCAGGGCCGCGTCCTTCTCGATGTGCTTGCGGTACTCGTCCAGCGTGGTGGCGCCGACACAGCGCAAGGCACCGCGCGCCAGCGCCGGCTTAAGCATGTTCGAGGCGTCCATCGCTCCCTCCGCCGCCCCTGCGCCGACAAGGGTGTGCAGCTCGTCGATGAACATCACCACCTCGCCCGACTTGCTCTCCACTTCCTTCAGCAGCGCCTTGAGCCTGTCCTCGAACTCGCCGCGGTACTTAGTGCCGGCGATAAGCGCCCCCAGGTCCAGCGCCAACACCCGCTTCTTCTTCAAGGACTGGGGCACGTCACCCAGCACGATCCGCTGTGCCAGCCCCTCGACGATCGCCGTCTTGCCCACGCCCGGCTCGCCGATGAGCACGGGGTTGTTCTTGGTGCGTCGCGAGAGCACCTGTATCACGCGCCTGATCTCCTCGTCGCGGCCGATCACCGGGTCCAGCTTTCCCTCTGCCGCTTCCGCCACAAGGTCGCGGCAATACTTCTCCAGGGCGCGGTACTTGTCCTCGGCATTGGGGTCGCTTACCGTGGCGCCGCCGCGCATCTCGGGTATCATCTCGCGCAGTTGCTTCTCGTCCAGGCCCGATTCCCTGAGCGACTTCGCCGCTCCGCCCTTCCCCGCGCGAAGCATGCCCAGCAAGAGGTGCTCCGAGCTAACGTAATCGTCCTTCATCGACTTCGCCTCTTTGCCGGCGAAATCAAGCACCCGTTTCAGCTCAGGCGACAAGTAGCCCTGTCCCTCGGCACCCTCGACCCGGGGCAGCTTCTTTATCTCCTCCTCCAGACGGCGCGCCAGCTCCCCCTTTGGCGCTCCCGCTTGCTCCAGCAAGGGACGCACCACGCCACCCTCCTGGCCGAGAAGCGCCAGCAGAAGGTGCTCGGGCTCGACTGCCTGCTGGCCCGCTGCCGAGGCAAGATTGGCCGCTTCCTGTAATGCCTCTTGGGCTTTGACTGTTAATTTATCCATGTTCATTGTCCATCACCTCATTCTTCGTATCTTGTACCTCGTATCTGGTATCTCGTTGCTTGTACCTCCAGCTTCATCCGGGTTCGATGAATCGAACCCCTACAGAAGACGCCAAGGCGGAGTGGGCCTCCCCTACGATGCGTTTTGAAGCCACTAGCAACGAGCGACGAACGGCTGCCTTACTGCATAGTGTTACACACGTTCGACATTCCCCACCTTCGGTGGGTGGCGCCCGCCCGCCGTCATCGGCACTCCGTCTTGCATTACTTCAATGGTGCGGAGCGCCGGCTATGGCGGGTAAACTCCAGGACGCCACTACTGCACTTTTTCTTTTTCCCTCTTACTTCTTGCTTCTTGACATACCCCGCCTTCGGCGGGTGGCGCCCGCCCGCCGTCGTCAGCGCTCCGTTTCGCATTACTTCAATGGTGCGGAGCGCCGGCTATGGCGGGTAAACTCCAGGACGCCACTACTGCACTTTTTCTTTTTCCCTCTTACTTCTTGCTTCTTGACATACCCCGCCTTCGGCGGGTGGCGCCCGCCCGCCGTCGTCAGCGCTCCGTTTCGCATTACTTCAATGGTGCGGAGCGCCAGCTATGGCGGGTAAACTCCAGGACGCCACTACTGCA
>CBDVCL010000538.1:0-1855 GCA_965372475.1 uncultured bacterium
TTCAGCTCTATGTGATATTCCTCGAGCAGTTCGTTGACGGTCTCCGAGGCGCGGGGCTTGCGCCGTGTCTCCCCCTTCTGCGCGTAGAGCGGCCAGAGGAGGAGCGCCAACACAAGGACAGCGATTGACGCCATGCGTAAGATCCTATTTCCCATGTCTATCCCCTTTCTAGTTTATCTCTGTCATCCTCGCCCCGCCAAGCGGCGGTCAGAAACCAATGCCGCCGCCGACCGATAGCGCGTGGCTGCCGCCAACGGAGCCCACCGTCATACCCGTGCCGTGTTCGCGCTCCGTGCGGCTATAGTTGCTTGTGAGGCGCACGCCGCCCGGCATGTCCCAGCCGAAGAAAACCTTGTAAGTCCTCTGCTCGGCGTATTTCGGCATGTGCCCGCCGCCTTTATATAATCCACGATCCTCGTCGAAACCGCCGATCCACATCCTCTTAACATAGAAACTCTCTATCCTCTCGGTGCTGTAGCCAACGCCCGTGTTTATCGACGCCGAGATCTGGATGAAGCCCTCGCAGCGCAAGTAAATACGATGCATCGCGCACATCTCGTCGAAATCAGGAGTCATCGTCGTGTCAATGCTGGAGTTGTACCAGACAACTCGGAAGAAGGTGCGCTTGGTGCGGATGAATTCGCGAAAGATGGGCAGTTTATTGACCGAGTAGACGTATGAGAGGCGGATGTGATTCACCCAGAGCCGCTCGGCTCTCGTCCCCCCTTGATTCGGCTGCGTGCCGTACTTCGGGTCCGGGTCGTAGAACTCCATAAACACGGCGGCAGCGGACCTGGTGAAGCTGGCGCTGTCGGCAGCGCTGGTCCCCACCCCCTGGAAGTTCGACCTGAGTATGCGGTAATTCGCCAGGATGGAACTCTCCGGCCAGGGGTCCATTTCCTGGCTCAGCTTGTAAAGAAGGTCAAGCGTGCCGTCGCCGAGGCCCTTGATCTTCGCCTGCACTTGCGCGCCGCGCTGGTTGTTGGTGTAGGTATCAGCCTCTCCGATGTTGGTGATGAGCGATGGCTTAGGGATGCGGTTAGGGTCGTTATATGGTATTGCCTCCAGGTTGATCGGTATGGAAAACTCAGGGCTGCCGGTGCCGCCGGTGGTGGGAGGAGCAACGTCATGCGTGGAGGTATGCACCATGCCGTGCTCGTAAGTCGGCGGGCTGATGAAATCGGGGCCGACCTCGAAATACTCCGCGGCAAAGGGCATCTGCCAGTCGCCGATCTCGATGCGTCGGTCTGCCCTGAGCGTGAAGGCGAAACCGACCATCTTCGGGTTCTGAAAGGGCCTGGCGTAGCTCTGCCCGAAAGCCCATGCCCTCGAGAGGTAGTCCTGTTCCCAGCGAATGAAATCAAAGTGGTAGCCGGTATCCACGGTACTCATCGCTATCTCGGTGCTCAGCTTGAAATAGGTGTCCACGCGCGCGATGTCGCTCACCGAGGTGGTCAGGTTCATGAAGCGGGTGCCATACTTGTTGCGAACGTCCTCGCCGGTGTAGCCGTAATTCAAAGCGAAGAGGTGCTTGCGCAGGGGGATCTCCAGGCGGCCGCCGGACTGGATCAGGTTCCGGTCGGAGGCGAAGCCGATGCGGCCGATGCCGAAGAGCCCCTTCATCTGCTTCGGCAGGCGCTCGAACTCCAGGCGCACCCCCTGGATCTGGTTGTCGGCCCACTCACCAAACCTTTCCGTGCGGCCCATGGCCCAGTCATCGGTCACGTAGAGGTAGGGCTGGAAGACGAGAGGGGAGATCTTGATGAAGAGCACCTTGCCCGCGGAGAAGTCTATGTCGAAGTCCTCCTCCTCGAACTGTATCCTGTAAGTTACCGAGTTGGGACGGCCGAACCAG
>CBDVCL010000539.1:0-1853 GCA_965372475.1 uncultured bacterium
GCTCAGCGATACTATAAGCTCAGGATAGGGTTAGCCCGTGTCGCTTCGCGGCAGGAAATACTATGGGCTCAGCGATACAAGAACTGGCGGAGAGGATAATGAATGGCGGCGCGGTCAATTCCGCGCAGGCGCTTCGCCTGGCGAAGGTTGGGAATGCTGCCGTATATGACTTGTTCTACGGCGCGGATAGGATCAGGAAGAAGTTCCGTGGCGACGGTGTCGCCTTCTGCGCGGTGATAAACGCCCGTTCGGGACGCTGCCCGATGGACTGCGCCTTCTGCGCCCAGTCCGGGGTGCACGGCGCGGCGCCGCAGGAGTACCCGCTCGTGGCTGAGAAGAGGGCGGTGAAGGCCGCAAGGATGATGAAGCGCTACAAGGTGAGCGGCTTCGGCATCGTCACCTCGGGAGCGCGGCTCTCGGCGGGTGATTTCAAGGCGGTGCTTGGCATGGTCAAGGAGATCAAGAAGACGGGGTTAAGGCCGTGCGCTTCGCTCGGCCTGATAGACGTGAAAAGGGCGAAAGAACTGAAACGAGCGGGGCTCTGGCGCTATCACCACAACCTGGAAGCGGCCGCGTCGTTCTACCCGCGCATATGCACGACGCAGAAGTACGAAAGAAAACTGGCGACGGTGCGCGCTGTGAAGCAGGCGGGGCTAAGGGCCTGCTGCGGCGGCATCTTCGGCCTGGGGGAGAGCTGGAAGCAGAGGATAGAGATGGCGATGACCTTGAAGGAACTGGACGTGGACGCCGTGCCGCTTAATTTTCTCAACCCCGTGAAGGGCACGCCCCTGGGCAAGAGAAAACGCCTGCCGCCCCTGGAGGCGCTGAAGATAATCGCTTTGTATCGCTTTCTTCTCCCCGATAAGGAGCTCAAGGTATGCGGCGGCCGGGAGGTGGTGCTGGGAGAGTTCCAGCCGCTGATGTACCTGGCTGGGGCGGATGGGACGATGGTCGGCGATTACCTGACCACGGCGGGAAGGGCGGCCGGTGAAGACATCAAGATGGTCAAGGCACTGGGGCTTAGGATTCGAAACGGTGAATCCGCCTTCGCCACGGCTGCGGCGGACAAGTCGGCGAAACGGCGATGGGGCGAGAGATGATAATGCTTGATGAAATAGGCGGAGAACTGAAAGAGCTAAAAGCCGCTGGCTTGCTGCGCGAATTGCGCCAGGTGGCATACCTTGATGGTATGAAGGCAAGGGTAGAGGGCAAGGAGTGCGTCGTCTTTTGCTCCAACGACTACCTGGGCCTGGCGCGCGACGATAGGGTCAAGCGAGCCGCGGCAGAAGCGGCCGAGGAATACGGTGCGGGAAGCGGTGCTTCACGCCTCGTCTGCGGCGACCTGCCGATACACGCGCAACTCGAGGATCAGCTGGCGCGTTTCAAGGGGCTGGAGAGAGTGGCGGTCTTCCCCACGGGCTACCAGGCCAACCTGGGCGTTATCACTTCCCTCGTAGGCAAGGGCGACCTGGTGGTGTGTGACCGCCTCAACCACGCCAGCATTATTGACGCCTGCCGGTTATCGAGCGCGAAGCTCCTGGTATATTCTCATAGCGACTTGGCAGGCCTGGAAAGGTGTTTGAATCGTAGGGGCGTCCCTCCGCGGGCGCCCAAACATACGGCGCGATTGTTCGAGAGTACGGCCGCCCCTGGGAATAATAGCGAAACATCAGTATGTAGGGGCGGGTCTCAGACCCGCCCCTACAGGCGGACCCTGATCGTTACCGACAGCGTCTTCTCCATGGATGGTGACCGCGCGCCGCTCGCGGCAGTATGCCGCCTGGCGAAGCAGCACGGAGCGATGCTGATGGTGGACGAAGCGCACGCCACGGGCGTATGCGGCGACAAGGGGC
>CBDVCL010000540.1:0-1842 GCA_965372475.1 uncultured bacterium
CGTTTCTGCCTTTCGGCAGAAAGGCACGGGGGCATGGGGCAGACGCGGGGGGCATGTTGAACGTGTGTGACCCTGTGCAGTAGTGGCGACCCGGAGTTTACTACCAGCCAAGAGCGCGCGCCAGTATGACGGCTAGCGAAAAGAGAAAACAAACGCTGAGCAGGATCCGCGGGCTGTTACTGCTGGTATTCGCGGCCTATTTCTATTACCTGCAGGCGTTGCAGCCGGTTTACCCTCACTGGCAGATAGCGGTCTTCTACGCCTTCTATTTCGTCAGTTGGGTGGTGCTCGTTGCCTTGCCGTCAAGGTTCTACAGCGGCTTGAACCTCCAGTACGTGATATTCATCTTTGATGCCGCTTTCATCCTCGCGGGGATTCGCCTGATGCAGGTGGCGGGTACCAGCTTTCAAGTAACCGTTCTCTTACTGATACTTACCGCCGCAGCGGTGAGGTCGCTGAAGCTCTCGGTTCTTATCGGCATAGTGGGCTGTTCGTCCTATGCATTTTTCGTATTGCGCATGCCGCTATCACCAACCATCTTCCGGGGAAGCGAGTTCTTGGCTCTGCCCTTTCTCTTTCTCGTTACCCTGCTCAGCGGTTACCTTGCGGCGGAGAGCGATTTCGAGATGAAGCAACGCGGCGAGCTGGACAAGGCGAACCTCTTCCTTAAACAAAAAGCTGACGCGGCGGGAGCAAGAGTCAAGGCGCTGTCCGACTACAACATACTGCTCTTCGAGCGAGTGAACTTCGGTGTAATCATCGTGGACAAGCGGGGCCTGGTAATGGTCTTCAACCAGCGCGCCCAGGAACGGCTGGAGGTGAAGGCCCACAAGATACTCAACATGGAGATCGCGCGCTGTCCGGCTTTGAAGCCATTCCTCAAGCCGTTTAAGGACCTGGGGTCAGGCGGACTGGAGACCATGACTTGTTCGCTGAAATACGAGATACCGCAGGGCAGCACCGTCACCCTCGGCTTGTCCGCCTCGCGCATTGCCGATAAAGGCGGCAACACGATAGGCGTGTTTTTTATCTTCGTATGATACTGGGTAGACAGTAGACGGTAGACACTATACGGGGGGCCGTCAGCAGCAATCCTCTATGTCGCTTCGTGGATGATTGCCGCCGCCCGCCGTCCCGGCGGACGTACCGACTACCGTCTGCCGACCACCGTCTACCACTCTGGAAGACATCTACCTGTTGCCGATCCTCAACCTGCCCGTCTTTTTCGCCAGGCCGAATTCCTTGATCAGCTTAAGAGCTTTGTTCACATCCTGCGTGGGGGGAGCGCAGGAGTCTCCACAGCATAGGAAGAGAAGCGAATCCTCAACGGGCGCCACGGCGAGGATCTGTTTCGCCGTGGGAGGTAGGAAGCAGACGTCGCTGAGCACGGGCGGCAAGAGGACAGTCAAGCTGTTGGGGCGGTAGGCGAGCAGGCAGGCGCGGCAGAAAGAGTCCAGGTTTACGGTCTCCGGTAAAAGAGTGATAGTAGCTGGTGGATGCTGGTGTCCGTATACGACCAGGTCAAGCGGCGGTTGAGCGGCAGCCATTGACATGAAGCCTGAGCGCTTGATCATCGCCGCAGAAAGCTGATTGTAGCGGCTATCCTCGGTGAAATAGTAAAGGCGGTCAAGCGCGGCGATCAAGAGGCACAGGTCGTGTAGCTGTTCCTCGCCGGGCTCGAGCGGCAGGATGAAATCCAGTGCCTCGCTAAGCGTCGCGGCCAACTCCGCCGCCTTGTCGAGAAAGCGGCATTCCAAGCTGGCGGGGGCGGCGGCCGCGAGCATGCGCGCCGCGCGGCTGCCGAAGAGCAGGAGATCATCCCGCGTGGGGGAGAAACGAATG
>CBDVCL010000541.1:0-1840 GCA_965372475.1 uncultured bacterium
CAGTGATAGTCCTTGTCTATCTAGTCGTGCCAATTATCAAGGCCAAGATCGAGGCACGCTTTAGCCCCGGGCACGGCGAGCACGGCGGCCTGATCAAGACAGACTATAAAGGCCTGCCCGATGAAGTCACCCTCTCCGCCGAAAAAGAGGAATTCCTCGAGCGAATGGGGCTGACCGATGCCGAGATGATCAAGAAGGTCCGTTACCTGCTCTATGGTGATATCGAAGTCGGCAAGACCCATATGCTGATCAAGGACCTGCTCGGGGACGAAAGGCAGGAAGCCAAACGTGCGGCGATCGATCTCTTGGCTTCCGGGTCCCACGCCAACCGCATGATGCTGATCAGGGAGTTCAAGCTCGCGGAAAAGGAGACCGGCTATTTCCTGCGCAAGGTGATCGAGCACTGGGATGAGCTGTGGGACAAGGAAAAGGCCGAGCTCAGCTTCAAACTGCACCACGCCAAGAAGTATTACTACCTGGACCGCAACCTATGTGACGTGGTGCAGACGGTCGTGGTCAAGTTGCTGAATAACCCCGGCAAGATGGTGCCGCGCCGCGGCATCCGCACGGCGAGGAAGCTCGACCTCTTGAAGCGGACCAGGGTCAAATCCGCGATCAAAAAGCTTGTCGACCACCCGGCCTACGACTATTTCAAGAACGTACACCCGGTGCGCAAGGAAGCGCTCAAAGCACTGGGCCGCAAGTATTACCCTCCCGAGCGTGAAGAGGTGGACTTCACAAGCTTAAGCATCGCGGTAGAGAAGGGGATGAAGAAGACCGATGCCCTTAGCGTCGGCTTGATCACCAGCCTCTACACCGCGACCGGGCCCTGCTTCAGCGGCAGGGACGAATACGGCTGGAGCGAACAGACCGCGCTTCTCGACACGCTCGCCGCTCAATTCGATACGCTGGTCTACTGCCATCCCATCACCCGAGCGCCCAGGCACGAGATATCCGCTATCGTCAAGCAGAGCGCGCTCAAGAACAAGACGATCCTCAACTCCGCTTCCATCACCGACCTTTCCCTCTGCGACGTCGTGGTGCTGACCGAGATAACGAATACGCGCCGGGAGCTGGCCGTCTCGCTGGAGGAGTTCGTCTGGAAGGGCGGCGGCATCGTCACCGTGCACGGCGCGGGGATAGTCACCTGCCGCGACGCGAACCGCCTGGCAGCGCTGCAGGACATGGAATCACTCACCTGGAACTGGGCCACCGCGGCGGGCGAGCACGTGAAGGAAGAGCGGCACAATCCCCTGACCGAGGGCCTGGACTGGTCACTGCCGGTGCAGACACGAAAGGGCTTTATCAGCAAGAACGGCTACATCTACCCCGGACGGAAATACAAGGAGCAGGTATTGCTGCGCTTCGAGCAAATGAACGAAGCCGCCCTGCGCGTCTCCCGCTACGGCGAGGGCCTGGTGGCGCACATCGCCTGGCGCCCGCCGCTGCGCGACGACGCCAACGGCCGCAGGTACGAGGAGCTACTGAGGCGCGTGATCCTCTGGGCCGCGGCGCAGGAGTATACCGATTTCCGCGTGGAGCCGGCGATATCAAAGGAACGCTTCGCGGGCGTCTACGATACGCATTGGACGGGGAGTTATTGATTGTCGCATGTCGTGGGTCACGGGTCGCGCATCGCGGGTCGGGAGTCGAGAGGGGCGGAGGTGGAAGGTGGGAAGTCGGAGGTCGGAAGTCGGAGGCGGGAGGTGGGAAGTCGGAGGTCGGAAGTCGGAACCATTCGAGTCGCAGAGTTTCGGTGTTTGACGTGTGTGGTACCGACCGCTTGATATTGTCTGTCATTGTGGCGGTCGTTCGCTGTTTGGATGTCTTTCACTAAGTT
>CBDVCL010000542.1:0-1828 GCA_965372475.1 uncultured bacterium
GCTGGCCCTGGAGAATGAGAGCAGGGAGCGGAAGATGGCCCGCACCTACGGTGTGAACTTCATCGAGTATTACCCCAACCGTGAGCTGGGGATAGCCTTGTACGAGCTGGGCATGGTCGAAGAGGCGGAGACGTATCTTTCCAGATCGATGAAGCTGTCGCCGAGCAAGAGGGCGCGGGAATACCTGGAGATGATAGAAGACGGGGTCGTGTTGGCGCCCTCCCTTTCCACCTTGGAGGAGGAGCCGATGCAGGAGGCGATGCAAGTGATAGAAGAGGAACCGCTGGCGGCGGTGGAGAGCGTGCCGCTGAGCGAGCGCATGGTCTTCGACGGCGCCGAAAGCCTGAGCTTGGAGCTGGTCAACCCCGCGGGGGAGGTGGTGCGCAGGTATCGTTACCGAAGGCAGAGAGCAGAGGGCATGCGCATGGACAGTGATGAATCGACCTACGAGGTGATCGACGGCGCGGGGCGGCCCGTGGAATCCCTACGCCTGCGCGGCGGACAGCGCCCCGTGGTGCGCGTAGAGCAGGACAACTCTTATCTCGACATCATCGACGAGGGAGGCGCGGTGCTGGAGACGCGGCAGCTGCGCACGGGGGCGCGCACGGTGATGCGAAGCGACACGGGGCCATGGGTGATGGAAGTGCTCGACAACCGCGGCAGGGTGGTGGAGACGCGTACGCTGCGCGTCCCGGAGAGGCCGGATATCAGGCTGGCGGCGGCGGAACTGGCGGGAGTAGATGAGGAACAGCTCAGCTTCAAGCTGCGGGTGCAGGGGCGGGACGGAAGACTGCGGCGGGCGAGCGGCGCTTACAGCGAACTGGCGGCGGAACTCTCCGCCGTAGCGGAGAAGTTCCCCGCGGCAGCGAAGGAAACAGGCGTGGCCAGTATATCGGAACCGTCCGGGCCGTCTGCCAGCTGGATCCTCTTCAGCGGCGGTACGGGGACGGTATGCCTGGCCCTGGGCTTTGGCCTCGCCGGTTACGGCGGGCGCTTCGTGCACAAGCTGACAGAGGGGTTGGCGCGGACATTCGCGCTGCGCGTTTTCGAGGGAATGTGGCAGCTGATGGCCGTCGTCTGTGGCGTGATGCTTGTCTTCATGGGAGTACATTTCATCCTGGGCATCTTTGGTTTTCCCCTTTTCGATATGGTGATGTATTACCTGGAGTAGGTATGAGGGCGTTAGGGTATTGGGGTGTTAGGGCTTTATTGGTGGCCAAGAATACACAGCCCTAAAACCCTAAGACCTTAAAGCCCTGATACCCTCCCCATTCGGCACCGATGGCGATAAGGAACATCATATTCGATTGGTCGGGAACACTGAGTGACGATTTCCAGTGCACGTACGCCACCAACATGGCGGTCTTCCGCCGGTTGGGCCTCCAAGAACTGTCCGCCGAGAGATTCAGGAAGGAATTCGCCCTGCCCTACATGGACTTCTATCGCACCTACACGGATACCTCCAGGGAAGAGATAGACCGTATCTTCGACGAGGAGTTCGGATCGCCGCCGCCGCAGGAGCTCTACCCGGAGGTGAAGCAAACGCTGCAGGAATTGAAGGGCAAGGGCGTGAGCATGGCCATCCTCAGCACCTGCGTCAAGGGTAAACTTCTGGAGGAGATGGGGCGCTTCGGCATAACGCGATTCTTCGCCGACGTGCGCGGCGGCATCTATGACAAGGCGGAGGAGATACCCGGCATACTGGGGGCGAACGGCTGGCAAGAGGAGCAGACCGCTTTCGTGGGGGACATGACCCACGACATCGAGGCGGGTAACAAGGCGGGCGTCATTTCGGTGGCGATCACGCGCGGATACCAGCCGCGCGAAA
>CBDVCL010000543.1:0-1819 GCA_965372475.1 uncultured bacterium
GCCGCTCAAGGGGAACGAGAAGGTGATCCTTTCGGGTGGGCTGGAGGCGGGGAACGTCGTCGCCGCGATTGAGGCGCTGTGTCCTGGCGGTGTGGACGTGGGCAGCGGCGTGGAAAGTAAGGCGGGGGCGAAGGACCATGGGAAAGTCAGGAAATTCATAGAAGTAGTTAGAGGAGCATCAGGTAGTGAAGCGTGAAGCGTCACGCGTGAAGCGCGCTTTACGAATGACGAGGAACGAGGGACAACGCAATGGCTTTACCAAATAGCAAGGGACGATTCGGAAGATACGGCGGCAAGTACGTCCCCGAGACGCTGATGATGGCGCTGGCGGAGCTTGAAACCGCCTATGACCGTTTCAAGAAACAGCCCGCCTTCAAACGGGAATTGCGCCAGCTGCAGCGCCAGTACGCCGGGCGTCCTACGCCGCTCTATGATGCTGCCAGGCTTAGCCGCGCCGCCGGCGGGGCGCAGATATACCTCAAGCGCGAGGACCTGTGCCACACGGGCGCGCACAAGATAAACAACACCCTGGGACAAGGACTTCTCGCGGCGCGCATGGGGAAACGGCGCATCATCGCCGAGACGGGGGCGGGCCAGCACGGGGTGGCTACGGCCACCATTGCCGCCCTGTTGGGCAAGCAGTGTGACGTCTTCATGGGCGAGGAGGACGCGGAGCGCCAGCGGCTTAACCTCTTCCGCATGGAGTTGCTGGGCGCGCGGGTTATCGTCGTGAAGTCGGGAAGCCGCACTCTCAAGGACGCGATGAACGAGGCGATTCGCGACTGGGTGGCGAGTGTGCGGCACACCTACTACCTCATCGGCTCGACCGCTGGTCCGCACCCTTACCCGCGCATCGTGCGTGATTTCCAGTTAGTCATCGGCCGGGAGGCGAGGCAGCAGTTCCGCCGCATGGCGGGAAGGCGGCCCGATTACCTCGTCGCCTGCGTTGGCGGCGGCAGTAACGCGCTGGGTCTCTGGTATCCCTTCATCAAGGACAAGCGGGTGAAGATGATCGGCGTGGAAGCCGGCGGCGTAGGGCTGACCCCGGGAAAACATTGTGCCACGCTGGGCAAGGGCAGGCCGGGGATACTGCACGGGTCTTTCTCTTACCTCTTACAAGATAGGCGGGGGCAGGTCTTGCCCACCCATTCCATCTCGGCCGGGTTGGATTATCCCGGCGTTGGCCCCGAGCACAGTTATCTCAAGGATAGCGGCAGGGCGAAGTATGTTTCCGTGAGCGACAAGGAAGCATTGCGTGCCTTCCACCTGCTGGCGAAGACGGAGGGGATCCTCCCCGCGCTGGAGAGCTCACACGCCGTGGCCTATGCCATCCGCTTGGCAAAGAAGGTGGGCAAGGGAAAGACCATCCTTGTCAATTTGAGCGGACGGGGGGATAAGGATGTGGAGATAATGTTCTCGAACCGGCGAGCCGGCGAACCGGCGAACCGGCGAAAGTAGTGGCGGCCCTCCGCGGCCGCCACCGGCCTGAGCGAAAGCGAAGGCCGGTAATGACAATGAGTGGAACACTCGCACAGACATTCAAGAAGCTTAGAGCGAAGGGGCAGGCAGCTTTCATGCCCTACATCACCGCGGCTGACCCCGACCCGGCCACGAGCTGGCGCCTGCTGGAACTCCTGGTAGAGAGTGGGGCGGACATCATCGAGCTGGGTGTGCCTTTCACCGACCCGCTCGCGGACGGGCCCGACCACCAGAAGGCGGCGATGCGTTCCCTGCGCAGGCCGAGCGGCCTGGCCGAGGTGCTGCGCGTGGCGGCGCGGGCGAAGAGGGAACTCGGTATTCCCATCGTGCTCTTCACCTA
>CBDVCL010000544.1:0-1818 GCA_965372475.1 uncultured bacterium
GGCAGGAACGCTATCTTTCCCGCGTGGAGGAAGAACTGGATATGGATGGGGTGATTGTTGAGATAGAGCAGGGGGTGGAGACGGGTAGTGAGTGATCAGGGCTGTTGCTAGTCGCTGGTCGCTAGTCGCTAGTGCATCTTCGCGTGGCAAGTATTAGCAACGAGCAACGAGCAACAACATGCGGCGCAAGAATCCCGCACGATAATGACCGAGAATACCAGCAAATCCCAGAGCGCACTGCAAGGCTTCTACTTATTCCTCGACCGCGTCTTCGTGTTCTTCATCGTCTTGCTGCTGATGATCCTGCCTTTTCTCATCAGCAAGGTGAGCCTCGATCCGCTTATCACCAAGCGGCTGTTCTTTTTCGCGGTGATGCTCCTGGCTGCCGCCACGTATCTTCTGCGCGCGGCGATACACGGATCGCTCAGGCACGTGAGCGGGCCGATCGGCCTGCCCGTGTTCGCCTTCATCGCCTGGAACGTCGCCGCCTATTTCTACAGCCCTTTCCGTGCCACGGCCGGCACTGACCTGGCCCTGCTCGCGGCCGGGGTAGTCCTGTATTTCATCGTCGCCAACAACGTGCTGGAGGACTGGAAGCTGGTGAACCTGCTGATAGTGGTGCTGGTCGTTGATTGTGCCCTGGCGGCAAACGGTATCTACCAGGCGAGCGGGCTGGCGAAGGTGGGCTGGACGCAGGTGGCGCGGACGGAATACGCGGGGAGGGTGATATCTTTCTTCGGCAATCCGGCTTTCTATGCCGGCTACCTTGCTTTCCATGTACCACTCGTCCTTGCCGTGGTGTTTCAGATCAAGAACCGGAAGCTGAAGCTTGTGGCCACGGGGATATTCTGCCTGCTCGCCGCGAACATGGTGCTCACGGGCTCGCGCGCGGGCTGGCTCGGCGCGCTGGCGGCGATAGTATTGCTGTCGGTGTTGGCACTCAGGCAAAGGGGCATCGGGCGCTGGGCGAAGACGGTGGCGCTTCCCCTCTTGCTGTCCCTGGCTATTGCCCTGCCGCTTGGTTGGCGAGCGCTCTCACCCCGCCTCGATGTTGCCACGCTGAGCTACGCGATGGATTTCCGCGGCGGCGCCTGGCAGGGGGGCGCGGCGATGGCGGCGCAGAAGCCTATCACCGGCCACGGCTTGGGGAGTTTCCGCATGCTCTTCCCCGCCTATCGGCCCCAGTCCTTTGTGCGCAACCAGGTGCGGCGACAATACGAGACCCTCCACGCCCACAACGAGTTTCTCGAGCTGGCCTGCGAGACGGGGCTGGTCGGCCTGGGGATATTCATCTGGTTGCTCGCCGCGGCTTTTCGCTCGTCCTTGCGCGTGTGGCGTGCGGCGGGAGCCTGGCGCTGGCTGGCGGCCGGCTTGGCCGCGGCGCTCCTTGCCGCGCTGGTCGATAACTGCTTCAGCGTGGACTTGAGATATAGCCCCGGCATCTTCTCGTTCTGGTTCTTCCTCGGCCTGCTCACCGTGCTGGATTTCAAGTCGCGGCTGGTGCGGGCGAGCGACGGCGGGCTGGAACTGTCGTCCGCCAGCCGTTTCAAGCTCAATATTCCCGCGCGTGTCGCCGCGGCCATCTGTGCCCTGGCGATGCTGCCCCTGGGGTTCGGGCCCTGGTTAGCGGCGCTGAAGTGCGAGATCTACTCGAACAGCGGCCGCAGGGCGGCGGCGCGAGAGGAATATCGCGTGGCGGTGGACAGGTTCCGCAAGGCCGTGCACGAGCGCCCCGCCGATGTGCTCGCCCGGTATTTCCTGGCGCAGGCGTTGGTCGATTCTGGCGGGGGCGGGAACGAAACCCTGGCGATGCGGGAG
>CBDVCL010000545.1:0-1813 GCA_965372475.1 uncultured bacterium
GGCCCAGCCGGCCATCAGGCGCTCGCTGTAGGCGATGTCGATCACCGCCCCTTCATTTCCCGTGACCTCGAACCAGAGGAAACCGGTTGATTCGCGGCCGAAGTCCAGCAGTATTGTAGCGGAGCGCAGCTCCGCTTTGGACTGGTCGTAAAGAGAAGGCTGGCGCACGACAGCCGGCTTGCCGCCGCGGTGCAGCAGCCCTGCCGCGCCCTCTATCTTGGTATAGCGCGCTTTAAGCGGGCGGTCTTTGGCTAGATGATAGGGCAGCTGCCAGTTGGCGTGTAATTCCTTCTCTTCCACCTCGCCTTGGCGTACCACGCTGCGCGGCAGGAAGTTCTGCTCGCGGCCCTGGGGAACGCTGCGCGGCCGAAGCTCCCGCCAGGGGCTTACAAGCGGCCCGCCGCGCGCTTTCTTATCACGGATGATCACCGCTTTCGGCCAGGCGGAGTCATTGTATTTCGCCTCCAGCCAGTCATCTTCGCGGCGCGCGTCGTAGATTTCGATCGGTCCATACAGGTTGTTCCGCCTGTTGCCATTCACAGCGTAAGCCTCATCGTGGGAGATACGCCAGGTGCTGTCAGTGATAACTTTCGCGCCGGGAGTCACCAGCTGGCAGAGGAAGCCCGGCGGGCTCGGGGGGCTATGGGCGATGTAGTAGCCGAAATGTTCCAGCTTGACGGCGATGACGTTCACCCCTTGGCGCAGCAGGCGGGCGACGTGATGGGTGTCATATATTTTGCTGTAGGGCGGGGAATGGGCCGGGCCGCGCGCCAAAAACTTCCCGTTGACGTACAGGCGGTACTGGCCGGAGCAAGTGATGCTCAATTCCGCCTCGGCGGGCGACCGCTTGAGGTTAAAGGTCTTCCTCGCCCGGGCGAAGACGCCCTCCTTTTGCTCCGTCTCGAACCATAGCCAATTGGCCTTGATGTCCACGCGCTTCCTTTCTACCGTTAGTCCTGGTGCCTGCTCACCAGCGTATTTGCGTCTCGAGGTACCACTTCAACATGCGCTCCTTGAGGCGGCCGATGGTCTCTTCGTGCTCCTTCTTTCCCACCAGGTTAACCGCCTCATCTGGGTCGTCCTTCATGTCGTAGAGCTTTAGGACGGTATTCTGCTTGTCCACGACCATCTTATACCGTCCATCGAAGATCATCGTACGGTCCTTTATCTCACTGAAGACCGCGTCGTGTACCGGCTTTTTTGCGTCGTCGAGGCAGGGAACCAGCGAGCGGCCGAGAGCCGTTTTCGATGGTTCGCAACCGGCCAGCTCGAGGATCGTCGGCATGCCGTCCGTTAGGCCGACCAGCGCGTCCGATGTCTTGCCGGCCTCTTTGCAGTCCGGGGTCCTGATGATCATCGGCACATCGACGGAGCCCTGGTAGAAGACACTCTTGGACCAGCGCGTCTTGTCGCCGAGCATGTCGCCGTGGTCAGACCAGAATACCACCGCGGTGTCATCCCACATCTTCTTCTCCTTGAGCGTGTCGAAGATCTTGCCGTACCACCAGTCTTCGTGAGCTATCTTGGCGTAATAGAGAGCGCGCACCGCGCGGTATTTCTCTTCAGATTTCACTTTCGAGGGGTCCTGCATCTTGCGCTGGTGCGCTGCCGCCTCCTCCGGTACCCACTCGCCGGGAGCGGTAGGGGGCAGCGGCAGGTCCATCTTGTCCGCGTCGTATTTGTCGGCCCAGCTTTTTGGCGGGTCCCAGGGGCCGTGCGGCCCGCCGAAACCGACGAAGAGCAGAAGCGGCTCTTCCTTATCATAGTCCTCGATATATTTCACCGCGGTCTTGCCGACGAAGTCGTCCAGGTG
>CBDVCL010000546.1:0-1806 GCA_965372475.1 uncultured bacterium
AAGATCTACCAGATCATCGAGGCCGGAGACTACGATGGCAGCGCATCGACCGTGCGGGGCTACATTGCCAAGCGGCGGAAGGAGAAAAAGCGGCCGCAGGTGTACATCCCGCTGGAGTTCGACCCCGGGGCCGACGGGCAGGTGGACTGGGGAGAAGCAATTGCCGATATCGCCAGCGAGCGTGTCACAGTGCAACTGTTTCTTATGCGCTTGTGCTACTCTCGACGGTTGTTTGTGATGGCCTTTCCGACCCAGAAGCAGGAATCGTTCTTCGAAGGGCACGTCCAAGCATTCCACTTCTTCGGTGGCGTTCCTCGGCGTGTCGCTTACGACAACCTGAAAGCCGCTGTGCAACGCATTCTCGAATGGCGCAACCGGAAGGAGCAGGATTCGTGCATCGTATTTAGCATTTCGTGAACGATTTACGAAATGCGCGGCACGAGGCACAGGTGAACAGTGAAGACAATCATAAGAACACCAAATTGGCTCGGCGACGCGGTGATGTCCTTACCCGCGCTGTCGGTGATCAACGCCTCCAAGGACGAGCTTGCCCTGCTCACGCTCAAGAAGCTGGAGCCGTTCTACAGTATCGCCATGCCCGGCGTGGACGTCCTCACGATGAAGAGGAGCGGTTTTCTGTCTAACGCCGGCGTTGCGGGAAGGATACGGGCGCGCGGCTGCAAGCGGGGCATCCTCTTCACCGATTCGTTCTCGTCCGCTCTGTTGATGCGGTTCGCGGGAACGGAAGAACGGGTGGGGTACGAGAACGAGAGCAGGGGTTTCCTGCTGACCAAGCCGCTGAAGAAAGAAGGCGGGGGGCGAAAGAAACACCTGGCGAAGGAATACCTGGAGCTGGCCGCGGCATGCGGCTACGGGGGAAAGGCGCAATCTCCCTTCAAGGAACTGCGCCGCTGGAGGATGAAGAACTCGCGCAGTACGGACAGGCTTTCCCGTCTAGGCGCGATGGGGGTAGTGCTCGCCCCGGGCGCGGCATACGGCCCCGCCAAGCGGTGGCCGCTGAGGAATTTCATCGAGCTGGGGCAGAGGCTGGCGCGGCAGCGGCGCGCGCGGTTGATAGTGACGGGCTCACGCGAAGAGGCGCCCTTGGCGCAACGCGTGGCGAAGGAAATAGGCAGCAGGGCCGTCTCGGTGGCGGGGGAGACGGGCCTGGAGGATCTGATGCGCGTTCTCGCTCATTCACGCCTCGTGGTGTGTAATGATTCGGGGACGATGCACCTTGCCGCGGCGCTAGGCTGCAGGGTCCTGGCGATATTCGGCTCCAGCGACCCGAAGTGGACGGCGCCCCTGGGAAAGAAGGCGAAGGTGTTGAGAAGGGCCTACGACTGCAGTCCCTGCTACCGGCGAAAATGCGACCGCCGCTATGTGTGCCTGACGTCCATCAGCGTGGATGATGTGATGGATGCGATAGGGGAGATGCTTGGGAAGTAGCTAGGAGCTAGGAGCTAGGGGAACGGCGCTTGAATGTTCCTAACCCCAACTACTAGATCCTGGCTACTGTTTTTGCTTGCCTTTTCTCTAATATTATATAATAATTGCGCCTTGCGAAGCATGTTGGGGGTTGCGTGAAGAAGCGGAAATGGAGTAAAGAGAGGATAGTGCGCGAGATAAGGGCGCTCAGCAGGAAAGGCAAGGACCTTTCCGCCGCCACCATGTCCCGCAAGCACGTCGCTCTCTTCTCTGCTGCTTCTTGCGCCGGCTACTTCCGCGGCTGGAAAGTCGCGATTCACGCTGCGGGGCTTAACTACGAGCGTATCCTCGCTAAGGGGAAGAAGTCGCGGCGGGAGA
>CBDVCL010000547.1:0-1800 GCA_965372475.1 uncultured bacterium
CGCGCTTACGCTCGTGGTATTCGCGAACGCGGAATAATAGATATGTCGCTTCCCTGGTCTTCTTAATATGAAGGCGACGCGCTATAGCTCGCCATCTTCTCCAACACTCTCTCGTAGTCGGCGCCGAGAATGATCGTCACCTCAGCCTGCCCGCTCTCCTCGATATCGCGCACCACCTGCTTCCCGGAAAGCCCCAGACGCCGCCCCAACTCAGCGGCCTTCTCCGCCGCCCTGCCCATGTCTATGATCACGGTAGCGCTGTATTCCCAGTTGTCCGCGTTTTCGGTCTCGACCACCTTCAGGCCCCAGTTGGTCAGCCCGTCAGCGAAGGCGTGAGCCACGCCCTGCTTGCCGCAGCCGTTGAGGACGATCACTCGTAGGCCCCCTAGTGCCGCCGCCTTCGCTTGCGCCTCCGGCCGTTCTTCCTTTTCCTCCGGCGCCACTTCCTCCGGAACGCCTGTGCCGCTCTCCGCCTCACGAGGCACCGGCCCCAGGGGCCGCCACCCCGCGCGCCGCAGTCCCTTGGCGGAAAAGGCCGGGCGCATGAACAAGATCTCCCACCACCTCACCTCGCCCTCGAGGCAACGTGCCATCTCCGGCACCAGCCGCCAGGCGAGCCGGGGCCGGGTGACGAAGTCGCGAAGCAGCCTCCGCCACGCTCCCTCCAGGCACTCAATGTCCCGCCGCACCACCTCAAGCCCGTCCTCCCCCAGGGCGCCCAGGTACGCCTGCAACGCCCCCCCCGAAAGACGGGTGGGGCCTGGGCTGAGTTCAGCTATCACCTCGCCCTCGCGGTTCCGCAATTGCTCCTGCCGGGCCACATAGAGGACGGTCCCTTCTCCCCCATCGAGGACAGCGGCCATCCTTGCCGGTTCCAAGTACAGGTAATAGTCCAGGGGCCTGCCCAGTGCCTCAGCCACGCACGCTTTGACGCGACGGCAGGCGGCATCTATCCCCTCCTTAGCGCACACGTCACTGAAACACTTGCCCAGGCCGTGCGGCGCCGACGGCGACTCCAAGCGAGGTGAAATGTAGGTCACCTCCCTGATCCCCGCCAACGGCCCAAGCGAAAGCAAGTAGAGATGGGTGCACTCCTCCCCCTTCAGCGCGCGACTGCCGCGCACCACCAGCAGGTCTATCCTTATGACCCACAAGCCGAACAAGGAAACAAGGAGCAGGATCAAACCGGCGAGATAAAGCGGTTTCCGGCCCGCCAGAGTCATCTTCTTCACTGTCACCTCAACCCAAGGTCCCTGGCCAACGCCTCGCTGAGCGGATGACGGGGCAGAGACGCTTTCCGCAAGTAACGCAACTTGATCCCCACCGCGAGCCGGAACGCCTCCTCCGGGTCACAGTCGGCAACCTTTAGCCGCAAAGCACGCGCCAGCGCGTAGGCGCGGCCTTCGGCCGCCATGTCGGCGACATAAAGCAAACGGCTGAGCACAGGCATGCTCGGACCTGCCGCGACATGGTCTCCCACCGCTCGCAAAACCGCCCGGTCCCTGATGCCATACCGCCGACGCGCCTGCAACGCCCCCGCCTCACCGTGCAGCATCAAAGGATGCGCCCGCTCCACGGGGATAAGCTGCCGTTCCCCGCTCACCATCTCGACCAGTTCAGCCTTTGACAGTTCGCGGGCGCAATCATGCACCAGACCGGCCAGGCGCGCCCGCCATCCAGCCACCTGCCAATTCCGCGCCAGGGACAGGCCAAGCTTGGCCGTGGCAAGACAGTGCGCGTACCTGGCCGGACTGATATCCCTTGCCAGCGAGACAGCTATTGCCGACCACTTCTTCAAAG
>CBDVCL010000548.1:0-1788 GCA_965372475.1 uncultured bacterium
CTGACGATTTCTACCTGAAAAAGGAAGACATGGGGCGCGCGCGGGACGGCGAGTTGGTGGAGGCGCGTGTCTGGGTGGAGAAGAAGGGGAGGATGCGCCGTGCCAAGGTGAAGAAGGTGTTGGGCGCGGCGGGGGATGCGGAAACGGAATGGCGGGCGATACTTTCGGCGCACGGCCTGAGCGAGGAATATCCCGCCGCGGCGGTGGCTGAGGCGAAAAGGTTCTCGCAGCCTACGGAATCCGAGTTGAAAGGCCGCGAGGACTTCACGGGGCTGACCGTTTTTACGATTGACGGGGCCGACGCACGAGATTTCGACGATGCCGTTTCCATCACCAGGACAGAGAAGGGATATCGCCTCGGCGTCTACATCGCCGAGGTCAGTCATTACGTCCGTCCCGGCACCGAGCTGGACAAGGCTGCCTACCGCCGTGCTACGAGCGTTTACTTTCCCAATGCCGTGTTGCACATGTTGCCCACGGCGTTATCCACGAACCTGTGCAGTTTAAAACCTGACCTGGTACGTCTCGCCCTGGCAGCGATCATTGATTTTGATGCAAAAGGCAAGCGCCTGGGGTATCGCCTCGCCAGGGGCTATATTCGCAGCTGCAAACGCTGTACCTATCAAGACGTGGAAAGGGCGCTTGGCGGCGCAAAGGTTAAGGGCTACGAAAAGATAGCCAGGGACTTGAAGCTGATGGCCGAGCTCTCGTCCCTGCTTACGAGGCGTCGCGCGGAGCGAGGCGCCGTGGATATGGAAGTTCCCGAGGCCAAGATCGTGCTGGACGAAGAGGACGGCGTGACGGGGATAGAGAAGCGCGACCGCCTGCGCAGTCACCGCTTGATAGAAGAGTTCATGCTGGCGGCGAACGAGGCGGTGGCCGATTCTACCGACAAGCGCAAGCAGCCGTCCGTCTACCGCGTGCACGAACCGCCGCCTTACGAAGCCCTGGAGGAGCTGAACGCTAAGCTCGCCAGTTATGGCATGAAGCTGCCCCGCCTGGAAGGGCTGAGGGGCAGGGACCTGCAGAAGCTGATTGATGCCGCCACTGCTGGGCCGGAGCGCGAGGTGGTCTCGCGTTTCGTGTTGCGCGCTATGCAGATGGCCCATTACCAGGCGAAGCTGGCGGGGCACTTCGGCCTGGCGGCAAGCCACTACACTCATTTCACTTCGCCCATACGCCGCTACCCCGACTTGCTCGTGCACCGGGTGGTCAAACGGATAATAGAGGAAGAAACATCGCGGCACGGTTCTTCCCACAAGCGGGGCGTAGGGGCGGACCTGCGTGTCCGCCCGCACAAGTATACGTTCGTCCAATTGGACCGCATGGCGGCGCATTGCTCGGAAAAGGAACGTGGCGCGCAGAAGGCGGAATGGGCGATGGGGGATTTCTATGCCGCCTCGCTGATGAAGGGCATGGTGGGGCAGGAATTCACGGGGCGCGTGTGCGGCGTGACCGAGGGCGGCTTCTTCGTTCAGATAGACCAGCCCTTCGTGGAAGGCTACGTCAGCCAGCCAAGAGCGGTTCCAAGCGGCCCGCGGCGCAAGCGGAAGGTCAAGCAGCCCAGGGCACGGCAGGTGCGTCCCGGAGATGAGGTGCGGGTGCGCGTGCGTGGCGCGGACTTGATGAAGCGGCAGGTGGATTTTGAGGTGGTTGCTTAAGTTCTGGGTATTAGGGCTGAAGGGCTTTAGGGTGTTGGGCAGAAGAGGGCCGCTGCCTCAAGACCCTAACACCCCAATACCCCAATGCCCCAATGCCCTTTGTCGTGACTATCCTCTTGCCAACAAG
>CBDVCL010000549.1:0-1783 GCA_965372475.1 uncultured bacterium
GACTTTCGACTCTCTAGCTTACAAGAACTCCCGCCGCCACATCTCAAACACCATCAACCCCCACAAAGGCAAAGCGAAATCGGCGCGCTTGGCAAGATGATCCCGAACCATGCCGGAAACAAAATGGGCGTCGAATAACCCCGTGTCCTCCAGACCCTGCGAAGATGTAAGGTCGAGAAGCATCGGCTTGAGCTCACGCCGCAACCAGGCGGCGAGCGGCACATCCAACCCGTGCTTGGGCCTCTCGATGACCCAGCTCGGCAATAGCGGCTCGGCCGCCTTCTTCAGCAGCAGCTTGCCCTGGCGCCGGTTGAGCTTGAGGCCGCTGGGCCAGGCGGCCACCTCCTCTACCAGGCGATGGTCAAGATAGGGCACCCGTGCTTCCAGGGAAGCGGCCATGCTCATGCGGTCTACTTTCAAGAGCAGGTCGTCCGGCAACCAGGTGCAGAGGTCGGCCCTCAGCGTCTGCGCCGTGAAGAGCTCGCTCGCCTCCCCTGGCGGAGAAGCGGCCGGGAAGAAAGGCCTGAACAACCCTACCACCTCGTCCGCCTCGACCAGGCGCTTGTCAGCGAAGAGCTGCTCCAGGGCTTCACGGCTCAGCATGCTCGCCCAGGTCAGGTAGCGCTCCGGCCCTTGCGCCAGTTCCAGGGCGCTCATCGCCTGCCGCCAGCGCCGCCGCCGCCCGGACAGAAGCCCCTTCAGCCACCCCCGCAGCCACAGAGGCAGGCGCTGGTAGGCCGGCGCCAGCAGGTCGTAACGGTAGCGACGATAACCGCCGAAGAGCTCATCGGCGCCCTCGCCGGTGAGAGTCACCGTCACCTGCCGCTTGGCGAAAAGAGAGAGGAGAAATGTCGGCAGGGCGGCCGGGTCGGCGCAAGGCTCATCAAGGTAATAGACCATGCGGGGGATCACCTCGGGCAGGCCGGCGGGGTTGACCATCAGTTGATGGTGGTCGGTGCCGAATAGCTCGGAAACGCGGCGCGCCTCCGCCAGCTCATTGTAACGCCCGCCGCCACGGAAGCCGACGGCGAAGGTCTTCACCCTCCCCGGCACCATCTCGCTCATCAACGCCACCACCAGCGAGGAATCCAATCCCCCCGAGAGAAAAGCCCCCAGGGGCACGTCCGACATCAAGCGGTCGCGCACGGCGCGCCGCAGCAGCCCGCGCACCCTCTCCGCCGACCCCTCCAGGGTCAAGTCACTCGCCCCGGCGGCCGCCTCCGGCACGCTCCAGTAGCTCGCCACTTTCATCTTCCCCTTCTCCAACAACAGGTATTGCCCGGGGCTAAGCTTGCGCACCTCGCGCAGGGGCGTATGGGGCGAGGGTATGTACTGCAAGGAGAAGAGGAAAGGCAGGGATGCCGGGCGCAGGTGCAGGGGAAGCCCCGCCCCCCGCAATATGGATTTCAGCTCTGAGGCGAAGACGAAGAGGCCGTCCTGGTAATAGTAGTAAAGCCCCTTTATCCCCAAGCGGTCGCGCGCCAAGAACAGCCTCTTCATCGTGTTATCCCAGATGGCCAGGGCGAACATCCCCTGGAGCCGTGCCAGGCACTCCACGCCCATCTCCTCGTAGAGATGGACTATCACCTCGCTGTCAGTCTCGCTCTTGAAACGGTGCCCGGCCGCCTTGAGTTCTTCGCGCAGGCGCCGATGGTTATAGATCTCGCCGTTGAAGCTCAAGCGCACGTCGCCCCGCTCGTTGTAGTGCAGGGCGCTCTCCGCGCCCGGGTCAATCACCTTGAGGCGGCGGTTGCCCAGGCCGGAGGAGCGCTCGCAGTAGTAG
>CBDVCL010000550.1:0-1768 GCA_965372475.1 uncultured bacterium
TAGAGCAATGCGGCATCAAGACGATCCTTTCTTCGCGCATCTTCATCGCCAGGGTGAAGATCGAGGAACGCAAGGAGATGGTCTTCCTCGAGGACGTGATGAAGGAAGTGACTGCGGCCGATAAGTTCGCGGGGTTCTACCAGACCTTCCTCGTGCCCGCCTTGCTGCTGCGGCGGCTCTATAAACCGAAGGGGAAGGAGCCGAACGACCTGGCCACGATCATCTTCTCGAGCGGCAGTACGGGTATGCCCAAGGGGGTAATGCTCTCGCACCACAACATACTCTCGAACATAGAAAGCATGTCGCAGATCTTCTGGGTGAGCGGCTCGGACGGGCTGATGGGCGTTTTGCCGTTCTTCCATTCCTTCGGCTTCACCGTGAGCCTCTGGTTCCCGCTGGTTACGGGAGCGAGGGCGATCTTCCACGCCAACCCGATGGACGCGGGCACGATCGGCAAGATGGTCGATAAATACAAGGCGACGATACTGATGTCCACGCCAACTTTCTGCACCAGCTACACGCGCAAGTGTTCCAGCGAAGAATTCAGTTCGCTGCGTTACGTGATGGTCGGCGCGGAGAAGCTGAAGACGAGCATCGCCGAGCAGTTCAGGGAGAAATTCAGCTTCCCGCTCTTGGAGGGTTACGGCTGCACCGAGATGTCACCCGCGGTCGCGGTGAATATCATGAACGTGGAGCACAGGCACGTGGCTGACGGGGCCAGGGACGATGGCAGGACGGAGCGCCACACGGGATACAAGGCGGGCACGGTCGGCCATCCCGTCCCCGGCGTCGCGGTGAAGGTGGTTGACCAGAAGAGCGGCGAAACACTGCCGCCGCAGGAGGAGGGCCTGCTGCTGGCGCGCGGGCCGAACCGCATGCTCGGTTACCTGGGACAGCCGGAGAAGACGGCGGAAGTATTCAGGAACGGCTGGTATGTCACCGGGGACATCGCCAAGATAGACGAGGACGGCTTCATCACCATCGTCGACCGCATCTCGCGCTTCAGCAAGATCGCGGGGGAGATGGTGCCGCATGGCAGGGTGGAGGAGTCAGTGCAGGAGTGCCTGGGTGACGGCGCCTGCGCGGTCACGGGACTGTCGGACGAGCAGAGGGGCGAGAAGCTGGTGGTGTTATATGCGGACAAAGATATCGAGCCGAAGCAGCTTCACGAGAAGCTGGCCGCTTCATCGCTGGCCAAGCTGTGGATACCGAGGCCCGATAATATCCACCGCGTGGAGGAGATCCCTGTGCTGGGCACGGGCAAGCTGGACTTGAAGAAGGTGAAAGAATTGGCGCAAAGTTTCGAGAAGTGATTTGAAAGGTGAGAGGGAAAGGGGATTTGGAAAGGAGAGAGGTGATTGAGGCGCCGTAATCACCTCTCTCCTTTCCCCTATCCTGCCTCCAGCTGCTCGCGACCACTAGATATCGGGTGCAGCGAGCAACCTATTCGGCTTGCCCATCTTGCTTTGCTTGCCGCCCTTCACCGTGACGATCCAGACGTAGTAATACTTGCCCGGTACAAGCATCGAGTGCCTGACCACGAATTCAGGGTCCTTCACCAGCTTCTTGTTCGCCAGCTTGGCGTTCTTGAACTTCTTATCCTTTGAGACATATATGTTCCATCCCTCCACTCCCGCCTGGGTGCGCCAGGCGATGGGGATCTTGCCCTGCTTCTGGGTGATCTTGGGCGCGGCCACTGCCGGTGTGGGGCTCAGCGTAGGCGTGGGAGGGAGGGGGGTGCTGGTGGGTTTCGCCGTCGGTTTTGGCT
>CBDVCL010000551.1:0-1767 GCA_965372475.1 uncultured bacterium
GTGATAGGGGGTGACCTGAGGCCGCCACTGAGCACCATGGGGATCATCGGCATCGTTGTCGCGCTCGCGGTGGTGGCGGGGGCCGTGTATTTCAGCAAACGGGAAGGTGATTAAGATGAAAAATAGTTACGAGTATTGTGTGCTCTTGAGCGCGAAGAGTTCGGCTGGGGAGCAGGAGGCGTTCCTGGAGAAGCTAGAGAAAGTGATGGGGAGTAAAGACGTCGAAAAGACGGCGCGAGATGATTGGGGCAAGAGGGTCCTGAGCTACCCGATCGCCAAGCAAAAGGACGCCCGTTACATCATGTATCATCTCAAGTCGCCGCCGTCGGCCATCAAGGAACTGGAGCGTAATTGCCGGCTTGATGAGTGCGCCCTCAGGTACCTGGCGATACGGGTAGAGAAATTGAAGCCGGGGGTGAAGCCGACCGTGGCGGACAGCAGGAGGAGAGAGTGGAGAGGGAAGGAAAGATGGAGTGGAAGGTCGTCCTATAATGACCGGCCTTTTAACCGGGGCGGTGGTAACAGGGGCGGCAGCGGCCCGGTGAAAAGAGAGACGGAAGCCAAGCCGGAGAAGAAAGCATAAATGAGGGGGAGCTGAGATGGCTAATTACAATCGGGTGATGCTCATGGGGAACTTGACCAAGGACCCGGAGTTGAAGTACATCCAGAGCGGCGCCGCGGTGGTCAACTTGCGCATGGCCATCAACCGCAACTACACCACGAAGAGCGGCGAGGAGCGGAAAGAGGTATGCTACGTGGGCGTGGTGGTCTGGCAGAAGCAGGCCGAGAACTGTGCCAAGTACCTCTCCAAGGGAAGGCCCATCTTCGTGGAGGGCCGTCTGCAGACCCGCTCCTGGGAGACGGATGACGGCCAGAAGCGAAGCGTGCTTGAGGTGGTTGCCGACCGGGTTCAGTTCCTGGGGTCGCCGCGTGATAGCGGCGCCGGAGGCAGCGACGGACCACCAGACGCTGGGACGGAAAATGCGCCGCCCGAAGGCAAGAAGGAACCGGACATTGGTAACGAGGATGATGTTCCTTTCTAATTTGTCCACAGATTACACAGATTCCACAGATCGGTTTTGAGAACGAGCAACTAGCAACGAGCAACTGCGATATCAGGAGAAAACTACATGGCAAGATCTTCTAGGAAGAAAGCAAGCGTCGGCGACAAGAAGGGCAGGGGACGGTTTCGAGGCAAAGGCGGCAAAAGGCCCGGCGGCAAGGGAGGCGGACGTCGTCAGCTGTTCGTCAGGCGCAAGGGGTGTGTGATGTGCGCCAAGCGCAAGGAAGCGGACTATAAGGATATCGAGTTCTTGAGTGGTATGATAACTGAGCGGGGCAGGCTACTTGGACGCCGCCTGACAGGCATCTGCGCCTTTCATCAACGGCAGGTCGCTACGGCCGTCAAGCGCGCCCGCATTCTCGCCCTGTTGCCTTTTGAACGCAGCTGAATCGTCGCTCGTCGTTCGTCTTTCGTCGTTCTTGACGAGTTCATTGCGGAATTGTATGTAGGCGGCGAACGACCAACGACCAACAGCCTGCCCGCCATAGCTCTGAAAGAGCGACGGCGGGACTAACGACCAAGAGAGGACTTACCCAATGGAAATAATACTGCGCAAGGTGGTAAGCGGCCTGGGCCGTACCGGTGAAGTAGTGAACGTTGCCGACGGTTACGCGCGCAATTTTCTTATACCCAAGGGCATGGCCGAGGAAGCTACGCCGGCCGGCCTGCAGCTCTGGGAGAAGAAGCGCGCGAAGCTGGGCGAG
>CBDVCL010000552.1:0-1756 GCA_965372475.1 uncultured bacterium
ATAAGCCGGGGAAACAGAAGTTCCTGGCGCTTGAGGGATGCTTCCACGGCCGGACCATCGGGGCCTTGTCCATCACCTATAATGAGAACTACCGCAAGCCCTTTCAGCCGCTTTTCGGCGAGGTGAAGTTCCTGCGGCGGAACGACATCAAGGCCGTGCGGCAGGCGGTCAACGAGGGCGTCAACGCTTTCTTCCTGGAGATAGTCCAGGCTGAGGGAGGGGTCAACATCCTCGAGCGGGCCTACCTGCACGAGGTGCGCAAGCTAACCGAGGACAACGGTGTCCTGCTGGTGGTGGACGAGGTGCAGACCGGCTTCGGCAAGACCGGCAAGATGTTCGCCTACCAGCACGCCGACATCCTTCCCGATGTGATGACCATGGCCAAGGCGATAGGCGGTGGCTTGCCGATGAGCGCCGTATTGATCGCGGAGAATTACGTTGGCTTGCTGCAAGCCGGCGAGCACGCCACTACTTATGGCGGGAACAACCTGGTATGCGCGGTAGGTAAAGCCGTGGTAGAGACGATCGTCGTGGACGGTCTCGTGGACAACGCCGCGAAGATGGGACGCGCCTTCCTCAAGGGGTTGAAAAAGCTCGCGGCGGAATACGACGAGCTGATTCGCGAGGCGCGCGGCCTCGGCTTGATCACGGCCATCGAGTTGACAAGCAAGGGCCCCGAGCTGGCAAAGGCCTGCCGTGTGAACGGCCTCTTGGCCAACTGCACGGCGGGGAATGTCCTGCGCTTCCTGCCGCCCTTGGTCGTGAAGCAGAAAGATATTGACGAGGCCCTCGCCATAATCGAGAAGTCGATCAAGGAGATAGAAGGATAGTGGGTTATTCGTGGTTCGTGAAGCGTGAAGCGCGCTTCACGAGGGACGATGGACGAGGAACACTGAGATGAGCGAAAAACTAAAGAGCAAAGACCTGCTTACCCTGACCGAGCTGACGAAGCCCGAGTTCGAGGCGATAATGAAGAAGGCCGTCGAGGTGAAGAAGAAAGGCCCGGCCTATCAGCCTTTGCGCGGCAAGACAGTGGGCCTGCTCTTCCGTAAAACCTCCACGCGCACGCGTATCTCGTTCCAGGCGGGGGTAAATCAGCTTGGCGGGCAGGCGCTGGATCTGCCGGCGGAACGCCTGCAGTTCAAGGTGGGCGAGACGGTGGCGGACACGGCGCGCGTCCTCTCGCGTTACCTTGACGCTCTGGTGATACGGACCTTCGAGCAAGCCGAGCTGGAGGAGTTCGCCGCTCATGCCGGCATCCCGGTTATCAACGGCCTCACGGACTACTGCCACCCCTGCCAGGTACTAGCTGACCTTTTTACCCTGCGGCAGGCGGGGCGCAAGCTCGCGGCACTGCGGCTGGTGTATCTTGGTGACGGCAACAACGTGGCCAACTCCCTGGTCTTTGGCGCTGCGCTTTGTGGTTGTGAGCTTGTTCTTTCTTCGCCCCGGGGCTGGGAGCTAAAGGACGAGGTGCTGGAACGGGCGAAAGAGATGAACCCGAAAGTGGCGGTCAGCCGCGTGGGCGACCCGGCCCGAGCCGTGGCGGGCGCGGATGTCCTCTATACGGATACCTGGGTCAGCATGGGACAAGAGAAGGCAGCGGCAAAGCTCAAGGCCATGCGCCCGTACCAACTGAACGCCCAACTGCTGGCGCGGGCGGCGCAGAAGGCCCTGGTGATGCATTGCCTGCCGGCTCACCGCGGCCAGGAGATAACCGACGAGGTGATCGACGGCCCGCAGTCAATCGTCTTCC
>CBDVCL010000553.1:0-1754 GCA_965372475.1 uncultured bacterium
ACTCTCTGCCGAGGGGAAGATCTACGTCCCCCGCACCTTCAACATGAGGTTTCCCAAAGTCTGGGGTCAGAAGGACGCATTATTCTGTCTCGATGGTGATACCGGGGAGATTCTCTGGGAAAGCTCGATAGGCATTGGTGATCACCTTAGGGTGTCACCGGTACTGGTCGACGGCGTGGTGGCCTTTGGCTCGCGTTATTTCCCCTTAAAGCATCTACGTCCGGTCATCCCACGTCACGCGTCCTGGCGGTATTTGGCCGGGAGTGACCCACCCGAAAACTGGACCTCACTTGAATTCGAGACCCAGAACTGGAAAAGCGGCGTGGGGAGCTTTGGCTACGGTGACGACGGCATCATGACCCACCTCGACATGCGCGGCAACTACACCCGCGTCTACGTGCGCCGGACGTTCCGGGGCGAGGAGCTTGCCGGCGCCCGCGAAGTAGGGCTAATGGTGGCATATGACGACGCCTTCATCGCCTACCTCAACGGCCGGGAAGTCTTGCGGAAGGGTGTCGCCAGCGGACGCGGTGCTGAGGTGTCAGACGTCGCGCCGCGCGAGAGCCAGGGATTCAAATACTACCCGATCACTGGCTGGCAAGAACTCCTCACGCCGGGCATCAATGTCATCGCCTTGGAAGGCCACAATGACAGTGCCACGAGCAATGACTTCAGTCTCCACCCCTACCTGGTCGTTCGCACCGAAGACGCACTGCAAGGCCCGATCGTCGACGCCTGGGATGCAGAGACGGGCCGGCGCCTCTGGCAGGTCAAGATCAACGGCCGCGGCAGCCAGCTTGAAGGCCCCGCCGGCTGCGCAGGGGAGGGACTCATGTTCTTCACCGGGGGAGGATCAGAAGCGGGCGAAACCCTGGCGATCGTACCCAAGACTGGAAAGGTCCTGTGGCGCACAAGCAAGGCCTATGCCAGTCAGAGCGGGACGCCTTCTTACCAGGACGGCAAGGTTTACCTTCCTGGCATTTGTCGCTTGCCGATATCCTGCCTGTCCGCGGCCGACGGTAAGATCGTCTGGCAACACCACAGGAAAAATAATAGGGGGCGCTACCGTTATTTCGTTGACGCACTGTCGTTAGGAACCGATTACTTCACCGTCAACAATAAGTATGGGGGCGGGGCGAAGCGCTGGAATCTCTCCGACGGCACCCTTGCGGGCACTCCTAACAGGCGGATCGAGCTGTTCGGTGGCAGGCAAGGCTGCGGTTCGGCGGTGCTAACCTCCGAAGGGATGGCCCTGTCGGCCATCACCAACGGTCTTCACATCATCGACTCCGACACGGGCAAGGTTCTCTGGAAGAGCTTAGGGATGGCCCCACGGGCTTGTCCCAGTCCGGCCGTCTCCAACGGCAGGATCTTCTATTGCCCGCGAGCTAATGGGATGATGTACTGCTTCGAGCCATATGATGCGAAATATGCCAAAGGAAAGTTGGGGTTGTCGAAATCCGTTAGTGTTGAAGGGGCTATAAGCGGTGTCGGGGATCCTGCACACATAAGAATTAGACTAACGCAGGAGAGCTTCGGTGATGAAGCCGGCTCGTATGTAGCAAATCCGGATGGTGGTTTTCAAGTAACAAAACCGCGTCCTGGGTTGGAAGTTTTGGGCACCGGAGAGGGTCCGCGGACGCTAATATACCGTTATTGTTATGCTTCTTCGCACGATGAGTCAGATTATTGCGATGATTCCGAACATGATCCTTCATACTACAGAGGTTTGCTAATATCCGGCGGCTCATTAG
>CBDVCL010000554.1:0-1753 GCA_965372475.1 uncultured bacterium
TGCCGGCCTTGCTGCCTGGGGCGGGGCTGCGCGAAAGCGAGAGGAATAGGTAGTGGCCGCCGAAGAGAGTGAACGCAAGGCTGAGGCCGAGGGCGAGGCCAACGAAGCAAAGCCGCGCCGGGCGAAGAAGAAGGGCCGCCTCGGTTCGCTGCTGGAGAAGCTCAACCTCGTGACCAAGAGCGAGTATCTCGACGAGGTGGCCCTGGCAATGGAGGAGGTGCGCCAGGAAGAGGCGAAGAGAGAGAAGGAGAGAGGGGAGAGGCTAAAGCGCGAGGCGGAGAGACAAAAACGCGAAGCGGAGGAAGCAAAGAAACCGAAGAGCATGAGGCGGGTGCGCGTGCTGAAGCGCGAGATCCCGGGATTACGCCGCCGCCCTTCGGAGGAGGAGCCGAAGGGCCCGCCGAAGCTGAACAGGCAGGACGTGCGACGGTCACAGGTCAACTACTACTTCAGCTATCTTGTCCTGTTTGCGGCGATTTTTCTCTTTGCCCGGGGCCTGCTTTACTGGGGCGCCAGGCCGGTGTACGCCATGGTGATGTGGGGAAGCGCCGTGCTCGTCTTCGCCTACTTCCGCCATCTGAATACGAAGGCCTGGCAGGCCCTCTGGAAATACAAGGACAGTAAGAAGTGGGTCTTCCCCTACCAGATCTCGATGACTATGCTTCTCGTGCTCCTTGGCCTGATCCTGGTTGGCGGCGGCCTCAACCTGATCGGGCAGAAGGTGAAGGACATTTTTTCCCTCCTGAGCATCCTGATATTCTTGCTCGTTCTCGTGACCTACAAGACCGCCTCGACTCAGCGGCGGCAGCCCACTAAGGCTACAGAGCGAATCTTGCAGGCTTCCCTCCTGTTGCTGATACCGGCTCTGTTAATGTGGTACTTCCTCGCCTTCGTCCTGCCCGCGATGCTTCTGATGCTCCTGGCGATCGCTATGGTGGCAACGACGTATGGCGCGGATCCACTGCATCGCAGCAGCATGCCCGTGGGGCTTCGTTTGCTATACAGCTTCTTGATTGTGGCGCTGGCACTGCCTTTCCTGTGCTTCTCTTTCTACACCACGATTCTCAGGCCGCGCGCAGGTGTGCTTGGCTACGGCTCGGTGATCTCGCGCTTGCAGCACCGGCCCGCGGCCCTGGCCTGGTCGGAGGACGGCCGCAGCATCGCCTACAGCTTTGAGCAGGGCGGGCGCTGGAAGTTCGCCGTCTACAGCGTAGACAACGGCGAAGAATTGATCGAGATCGAGGCGGGGGAGCAGGAGACGCGCCCCATCTTCCTCGTTGACCCTGGCAAGATAGGGTTCGACGGCGTTCAGGGCGGCCGTCGCAACATCTACGTGGGGGACCTTCTTCAGCAGGATGGCGGCGTGCAATTGACGGACGGGAACATCGCCCCCTTTGGCGACTCCCTGCCTTATTGCGCAGAAGACAGGAACTTCTACTACGTGCTCAAGGGCCGCGGCGGCGACGCGCTGGCCTATGTGCGGGATGACGCTAAGGAACGGGGCGTGCTCTACCAGACGGCCAACGAGATAACAGCCGCCGCCCCTTCGCCGCGCGGGGACGCGCTGCTCTGGGTGGAACGTATCGGCAATGAGGAAAAGGTCTACCTGATGGACCTGGAGACGAAGCTGAAGAAGGTGATAGCCGACAACAGCGAGATCAAGGTGATAGAGAAGTGGACGCCCCAGGGCCGCCGGGTCGTAGAGGTGCTGCGCAGGTTCATGGTCAAGTATGACCTGATGGAGTCGGCGGAC
>CBDVCL010000555.1:0-1747 GCA_965372475.1 uncultured bacterium
CCCGAGCTGATCCTGCTAAGGGACCGTTGCCAACTGTGCGGCGCTTGCGTCGCGGTCTGTGAGGAGAACTGCCATAGCATCAAGGGGAAGCATCACGGGATCCGCCGCGGCGATTGCCGCGTGTGCGGCGCCTGCGTCGAGAACTGCCCCGCCGGGGCGCTGCTGGTCAAGGGGGAGAAGATGAACGCGGACGAAATAGTGGCGCGCGCGAAAAGGATGAAGACCTTCTTCCGCCAGTCGGGCGGCGGTGTGACCTTGACAGGTGGCGAAGTTGCCGCCCAGCCGCGCTTCGCGCTGGCCTTGTTGAAGGCGTTGCGCAAGGCGAAGATACATACGGCGATAGAGACGAGCGGCTCCTGTTCCTGGAGGACGCTCAAGCCGTTGGCTGACGCAGGCGACCTGATTCTGTATGATATCAAGCTGGTAGACGACAGGGCGCACCGGCGTTGGACGGGGGCAGGTAACAAGCAGATACTGGCTAATGCCCGTCGCATGGTTGGCTACAACACTATCGTTCGCATCCCCCTCATCCCAAAGATCACCGACACGGATGCTAACTTGAAAGGGGTATTCAGGTTCATGTCCGACGCGGGGCTTAAGAAGGCGGAACTGTTGCCGTATAATGAGGCGGCGGGGGCCAAGCATGAGTGGCTGGGGAAGAAGTGCGGTGTGAAGGGACGCAAGCAGTCAGCGGCGCGCTTGCGGCGGATTGCGGCGATGGGAGCGAAGCTGGGTGTGGAGGTCGTTGCGGACCTAGATGTGCAATCATCGTAGGGGCGGCCCACTGCGGCCGCCACCGGCCGCAGGCCGGGCATGTTGTAAGTAGAAAGACAACCGGGATGAACAAGAAAGAGATACTCGCGAGCGCAGAAGAGCGCATCAAGATCCACCGCACCGCCAAGGCCAAGCTGACCTTCACCGACAAGAATGGCAAACCACTCGCCAACGCCAAGCTCAGATTGCGGCTCAAGAAACACGAATTCCTCCTCGGCTGTAATGGGTTCGAACTGGTCGGTCTTGATGATGTAGGGGCGGACCCACGTGTCCGCCCGCTACAGGAAGCCTACCGCGAAAAGTTCTCAGCCCTCCTCAACTTCGCCACCTTGCCGTTTTACTGGGGTGGTTACGAGAAGGAGGCGGGGAAGACGAGGCAGAAGGAACTGGAGCAGATGGCGGACTGGTGCAAGGAGGGTAACATCACCACAAAGGGGCATCCGCTTACCTGGCACGAGGTGTTCCCGGGATGGGCGGAGAAGCTTGACGATGCAGAAGTTCTGAAGCGCCAACAGGAACGCGTGACGCAGTTGGTGAAGGACTTCAAGGGGCGCGTTGATACCTGGGACGTGGTGAACGAGGCGACGGTGAGCCATCGCTTCGACAACACCATCGGGCGCTGGATAAAGGAGAAGGGCGCGGATAAGTGTGTTGCCGAGGCGCTATCCTGGGCACGCAAGGGGAACAAGGATGCCACGCTTCTCTACAATGATTTCAACGTCTCTCCTGATTTTGAAGAGATAATGCAGAAGCTACTGGACGCCAAGGCGCCCGTGAACGTCTGCGGCATCCAGAGCCATATGCACTCGGAGCCCTGGAGCATCGAGAAGGCCTGGGAGGTGTGCGAGACCTACTCGCGCTTTGGCTTGCCGCTCCATTTCACCGAGCTGACTATCCTTTCGGGGCGGCTGAAGGACAAGGACGACACGGATTGGCACAAGGTGCGCACGGACTGGCATAACACCGTCAAGGG
>CBDVCL010000556.1:0-1740 GCA_965372475.1 uncultured bacterium
GCTTGTCTGTCCCGATGCGCAGCAATTCGATCTCTGCGGGCCGAATACGATCTGGAAGATCGATGATCTAGGTCAAGGTAGCGTGTCTAGACAGGATGACAATCGCTTTGATATCCAGTAAACGGCAGCGATGGCCTCAATCTCAAGTCTCGATTCTCGTCTAATCCCTGTCCGCCATAGCTTGCTCCCCCACCATAGCCCTTCGCCCTGAGCGCTTCGCGGCGCTTGCATTGAGCGGGGATAGGGGACACCCATAACCGTGCGTGTCAAGAGAGAAGTTGCTAGCGTCCTTTTTCTATGATAGTATAATTGCGCGTGCGTTACGGACACCCATTCGCACCGTGCCCGTGCAAGCGGGCCGTGCATGAAAACGTGCGCATCTGGGCGCGGCGCCCAATCAGGTCCGACGGCGCATGGAGCTCTTCGTCGGGATCCTCGCCAGTCCCCTAGGCGGGCCGTCCGCGCCCTTCTTCTTTGCACGCGCTGCTAATCTCTCAAGCGGCCTGCCTGTTGGCCTTGTGCCAGCATTTGAGTCTTACCCAGCAGATGCAGGCAAGCTTCCTCGCGACTGCCACTCTTGCTATCTTGGCGCTGGAACGCTTCCTGATGCGTTCGTGGAAGTTCTTCAACTTCCGGTCTCTTCTGACCACTTTCATCGCCGCCTGCACCAGGATCCACCGCAACCACGATGAGCCCTGCTTGGAGATGTGACCGTAGTATTCGTGACTGCCAGACTGGTGAACCCGAGCGGTCAAGCCGGCGTAGCATCCCACCAGCTTGCCATGCGCGAAGCGGTGAACCTCACCTATTTCGCCGACGATGAGTAACGCCGAGTAAAGCCCGATACCGCAGATGTCTAGTAGCGATTCAACTTCCGGATAATCGGCAGCGACCTTCTCGAGATGGCCGTCAAGAGATTCTACTTCCCGCTGGTAGTATGCGAGCCTTCTCAAGAGCTCATCCCTGACGATGTTATCGTAGGTCCCCATGTCAACCTCAGCCAGCCAGGCGCGGCCTTTATCGCACAGCGCTACCTTGTAGGGCGATCTCAAGTTGCGCCGCATCATCAGGTGCTGCAGCTCGTTCTTGACCCTGACAGCGTCCCTCACCAGCTTGGCCCGGCCGCGGGTGATGTCACGCAGTAGCTGGTACCTCGCAGGCGGGATGTAGGCCCGAGGGATCAGGCCGACTCTCAGGAGCTTGGCCAAGAGTTTAGCGTCCAACTTGTCCGTCTTCGCTCTCCCCGAGACTATGGCTCTCAGCTTCAAGGGGTGCGCCAGGATGATCTCGCCGTAGGGAGAAAGGAGTTCGTGTAGCCAACGGTAGGAAGCCGAAGCTTCGATCACCGCCTTGAAGGGTTTGAGCTTCTCGAAGTGCCTGAGGATCTTGACTGTCTCGTGGCAGTTAAACGTCTTTGGGATTCCTTTCGGGCCTCGTTCACCTTCAACCGCGATGACGAGGAACCGCTTATGCAAATCGATTCCCACGTAGTACATGAGTTGCCTCCTTTCAGTGTGAATGACTTTACACAGCCATTCTAACACCCTAAACTACTCACGCACGCGCGGTTATGTTATCAGGTCTTAGTTGGTCGAGTTAGCAGGCAAGGGAAAGGCGCTCGATTAGAGCGCCGTCTTTGTTTGGTTCGGGCTAGCAACAAACGGGGGGATGGGGTAGACTTGATGAACTTAAGTGTGAGGCTTAGACCATATGCCACAAGAAATGCACGAAGAAGAATCT
>CBDVCL010000557.1:0-1732 GCA_965372475.1 uncultured bacterium
GTATTTCTCGGCGTTCGCATAGTCCTTTGCCTTGAGCAGCTCCAAGGCATAGTCTTAGTAATCAATCACCGTAATGGTGGTAGGCACCATTTGCGCCTCGATCATGTCAACCAGGGATTTAACGCGGACGTTCTCAGGATTGAAGCGCAGGGCTTTTCTTAAATACTCCAGGGCCTCCGCGGGTTTTTCCATATAATAGAGGCACAGGCCCAGGTTATAGTGCGCCTCCCACAGGTCGAATTTCTCGCGGATAGTGGCACGATAGAACTGCGCCGCGAGGGGATAATCCCCTTCCCTAAAATAATCAGTGCCCTTCTGAAAATTATAGTAGGCCACCCGCGAGGCGTGCAGCGAAGCCGCCAGCGCCAGGGCGCAGACAAATAGTATCGCGCGTAAAGATCGGGCGTTCTCAGGCGTCATCATTCGCGTTCCGGTTTCTCTTCTCCCCGCCGCCTGATATCTCAAGCATCCGTTCAAGCGCGGTCCGCGTGCCGAGGCGGTACTTTTCGTCGACCACGACCTGCTTCTCCTCGGGCCAACGCTCCAGCAGTTCGGCCAGGTTCGCCAGGGTAGTCTTCATCATGTTAGGGCATGGCGACGGCGCCAGCTCGACTACGCGGCGATCCTTGTATTCGGTCGCGAGACGGCACACCAGGTTTTGCTCCGTGCCCACGACGATGGTTCGTCCCGCACCGGCCTGCTTGACAAAATCTACGATAAAGGAGGTGGAGCCGACGCCCTGAGCGGCATCCGTCACCTCGCGGCGGCACTCGGGGTGGACTACCAGCCTCATCTCGGGATATTCCTTCTCAGCGCGGCGCACGTGTTCACTGCTGAACACCTCGTGCACGTGGCAATAGCCGTTCCATAACACGAGGCGCGCCGTCTTCAAATCGCCGCGTATCACACGGCGCGAGCTATGATCCCAGAGCGCCGTCTCGTCTTCCCTGCCTCCCATTCTCAGCCAGGTGTTAAGTCCAAGATGCCGATCGGGAAGGAAGAGCGCCCTCCGGCTCCCCTCCACCGCCCAGGCGATCATCCTCTCGGCGTTGGATGAAGTACACGCCGCGCCGCCGTGCCTGCCGCAGTAGTCCTTGATCTCGCTGTTGGTATTGATGTAACAGAGAGGAACTACATCCCCCCCTCCCTGCTTTTGCAACAGCTGCAGCAGATGCTCAAGCTCACCTGCCTCCGCCATCTCCGCGAGCGGACACCCCGCGTCAGGTGACGGCATGTATACCCTTTGTGACGGCGCGGTGAGGATGTCCGCACCTTCTGCCATGAAAACGACGCCGCAAAGCACGATCCTCTCAGCCGAACTCGCGCACGCTTCCTGCGCCAGGCGGAAGGAATCGCCGACTACATCGGCCAGCGCAACGACTTCCGGCCGCTGATAATGATGCGCAAGCAAGAGCAGCTTGCCGCCCAGCTCATCCTTCAGCTTCTTTATCTTGTGCGGGAGCTTCTTGTTCACGAGCACGATGGCGTATGTTAGCAAAAGGCTCGGCGCTATGCAATAGCTATAAAGAGTTGACTTTAGCACCCTTGATGCTAGAATGAATCACCAGTCAATGTATCGGGAACGGGGTTTATAGAGTGACTGCCGATAAAGATGAAATGCTGAAGTCAGCCTACCTTGATTACCTTCGCTACCAGCGCAATTACAGCCCCCACACCATCATAAACTACGAGAAGGACCTTCGCTACTTCTTCGAGTTCTTGGCATCGCGCG
>CBDVCL010000558.1:0-1731 GCA_965372475.1 uncultured bacterium
TCGGCATACTTCTGGCCGTAGGAGATGGGCACGTCAGCCGTGATATCGCCCAGCAGGGATTCGGCGATAGGGCCCGTCTTGCGCTCACCGTTGGCCACGAGCAGGACGGTCTTGGCCTTGTAGACCTGGCCCGCGCCCATCGAGGTGGCGTACCAGGGCGCAACATCCTTGCTGGGAAAATGCCCGTCCGACACAGCGTTCTCGACGGTGTTATCGTCAAGCTTCACCAACAGCATCTTGTGCTCGAGCGGGATGCCGCTCTCGTGAAAGGCGACGTGGCCTCGCCCGCCCACGCCGACGATGTGCAGGTCGATACCGCCCATCGAATCTATCTTCTCCACGTAGGCGTCGATGATCTCCCTCTTCACCCACTTGAGGTACTCGCTCTTGGCATCGTCCTTGATAACGATGGCCTTGCCCTTGTCCTTGCCGTCCTCCGTCCAGTCGCCCTTGTTCGCGTCCATCTCCGCCTGGAGTTTCTTCTGGTCGACCAGGGTACCCCAGGGCACGAAGGTCTCCTTGAACTTCTTCTCCAGCAGGCCGAAGAATTCCTGCACCATGAAGTAGCCGTAGGACTCGGGGTGAAGCACGCGCTGAGCCGCGTTGTCTCCCGGCAGGCCGACGTACTCGTCCAGGTTGAAACTGGTCACCTTGGCAGGGTCGATCTCGCCCTTGTTCGCCGCCTCGGCGAAAACCTGGTAGGCGCCCGTAGGCGTGTTGCCAGTGGCGAGGCCGAGAATGTAGTCGCCGCCCTTCGCCTTGATGTCAGCGACCATAATCTCACCAGCGGCCTTGCTCATCGCGTCGTAGTCCTTCGTTACGATCACCTTGAAAGGCATGCTTCTCCTCCTTTGTTGATCCGTTTTATTCCCCCACAAACAAAAAAGCTCCACCGAGGAAGCTGGATTATAGCACGGGTGTTGAATTGGCTGCAACAGTTTTTGTTTGGAAAGTTTCGAAAGTTTAGAAAGTTGCCACATCCGTAATCTTCAAAACGTTCTCAACTTTCATAACCTTCTAGACTCTGAGCGCTTCTATAATCGCCGCGATATGAGCGGGAGTAGACCCACAGCAAGCGCCGATGATACGCGCGCCCGCCTCGTATATCTTCTTCACCCCCGCCGCCATCTCCTCGGGGCTCTGCCTGAAGACCGTCTTCCCCTCCACCAACTCGGGGCTTCCCGCGTTTGGTTCGGCGAAGATAGGCAGTGATGTTTTCTCCTTTATCTCGCCAACCGCGCCGACCATCTCCTCAGCAGTCAAAGAGCAATTCAAACCACACGCCCAGCAACTATTTGTCTCTTCGGCAATATCGACCGCTTCGCCTATGCTAAGCCCCATCATAGTGAAATACCCCTTGGGGTTCTTGTTGAAAGTTACTGATGAAATGACGGGAAGTCCATGGGATCTGCAAGCTCTGATCGCCGCATGCAATTCAATAGGACTACTCATCGTTTCTATCGCGAAAGCATCCACTCCTCCTTCTGCCAAGGCCGCAGATTGCCTTTTGAAAGCCTCATCTGCCTCATAAACCGTCAACACGACTTTGCCGGTCGGGCCAACGTTGCCTAGGACCAAACCTTCCGTGCCGACCGCGTTGCGGGCGATTTCCGCGCCCTTTTTGTTGAGCTCCTCGCATTTACTTGCAAGCCCAAAGCTCGTGAGTTTGTGATAACTACCTCCAAAAGTGTTAGTCAACACCCAGTCCGCTCCCGCTTCCATGTAGGCGCG
>CBDVCL010000559.1:0-1721 GCA_965372475.1 uncultured bacterium
AGATCTACCTGGAGAAGGCCAAGCGCTTCATTCACGACAATAAGGACGGGCCGTTCTTCCTCTATTTCGCGCACATGTACGTCCATCTTCCCCTTTACGTTCCGAGAGATTATCTGTACAAGAGCAATAACGGAGCCTACGGCGCCGCGGTGGAGCATCTTGACCACTGTACCGGCGTCTTGCTCGATACGCTCAAAGAACTGGGCATCGCGGAAGACACCCTGGTCGTCTTTACTTCGGATAACGGCTCCAACGGCAGGAATGGCGGTTCCAACGCTCCGCTACGCGGCGGCAAGGGCTCCGGCTGGGAGGGCGGTTTTCGCGAGCCGGGTATCATGTATTGGCCCGGAACGATAAAGGCCGGCTCCACCTGCGCGCGGGTCACGACGACCATGGACCTGTTGCCGACCTTCGCGACGCTGGCGGGGGCTGAATTGCCGGCTGACAGGAAACTGGACGGGATCGATTTCACTCCTGTTTTGCGGGGCAGCGCGGAGGAGGCCGAAGAACGCGAGACCTTCTTTTACTACCTGGAGGACCGCCTGCACGCGGTGCGTTCGGGGCGTTGGAAACTCCTTCTCGACGGCTCGGATGAGCTCTATGACCTGGAAAACGACGTTGGCGAAAGCGTGAACGTCTATGACAAGCATCCTGATATCGTCGCGAAGCTTTCAGCCTACGCGGATGAATGTCGTGAGGATCTTGGTGACAGCAGCAAGGACATCGCCGGCAAGAACTGCCGTCCGGTGGGACGAGTCAGCGACCCGGTCCCCCTGGTGCCGCTTGACTATGAGCACCCCTACCTGCGAGCCGAATACGATCTGGGGGATCGATGATCATGCCTCAGATGCTCGATCGTTCGAATGCCTGCCCTGCCTGCCCTGAACCATGCGCGCTTGTCGCGCTTAGGTTCAGGGCCTGTCCGCCATAGCCCTTCGGGGCTGGACCCCTCAGGGGGGAAGTCCTCGGAGAGCGACGGCGGAAGCAAAGTCGAAGGGCTCTGCGTCGCTTCCGCCTTCGCACGCCTTCGCTACGCTGCGGCGTGACTACGGCGTGACGAGTCGCGGCGCCTTGACATTTGTCAGGTAAGAGGGCATAAATGGGGGACGGTTCGCAGGTGGTCCAGTCAAGTAGAAGATGCCTGTTGAAGCCAAAATGGATGGGGGTTTTTCGAGAATCACGAGGTGAGATGCAGGTTGGGGGACAGGTCTTAGTTGGCTCAGCCCTGCGCGACCATAGGGAGTCGAAGGGTTAAGTTGAGCTGATAAGCAAAAGGCGCTCGCACAGGGCGCCTTAGTTTTGACCGCACTTGTCCCTTGGGAATGAATAATCCTTGAGATTATGATACCAGCGCCACCCGACAAGAACGGGGGGGTGTGAGGAAAGAAAGGTGTAGTAGCTACAGTCTGTCCCCAAAGCCTCACGAGCCGAAGGGCTAGCAGTCAGGGGTATCAGGGCTGACCATTATCTGGAAGAAGCATCCCACAACTTTAAGACGATGGCTGTTTGAGGAAAGATGCGAAAGCACGGGCTTAATAGCGGGAGACGATAGTGACAGTTCGAGCGATACTCTTGGGCCTGCTCGGCGTTGCCTTTATCAACGGCTACACCTACTTTAATGATAACGTGATGAAGCAGACGCTGCTCATCGGCAACCATATGCCGATACCCATCTATGGCGCGCTGATCCTCTTCCTGCTGATAGAGAACCCGTTGCTTCG
>CBDVCL010000560.1:0-1717 GCA_965372475.1 uncultured bacterium
GTTGTTAGCTATGCCCTTAGCCTGGAGCTCGCCCCGCGCCAACACCTGCGCCACTATCTCGCTACGCACGCTGTTCACCACGATGATCATCACCAGGGACATGATAACAAATAGCAGTATCCCCAGGCCCACGCCAAACTTGAGGCCGAGCGGCACGATCTTTTTCTGGGGCTTCTTCTCCTGCGCAAGCGCCCCTTGCGCGGCTTTTGTTGCCGACGCCTTCTTAGTCGTCTCCTTCTTCTCGGCCATATCAACCCTCCTCGTTTTTCTCTAGCACCTGTATGCCGAGCCCCGAGCCCCGATAAGCGGAGCTTGTCGCTTCGCGATACCCGAACCCCGGCGACATTACTTCGCGACAATCCGCGCGAAGCCGCGTTTGCCCACGCGCAGTACGGTCCCCGCTGCAGGCTTGAGCAAGGGGTCGAGCCCCTCAGCCTTCTTGCCATTAAGACTCACAGCGCCCTCCCTGATAAGCCGCTTGGCGGAACTGCGGCTCTTGCTGAGTCCCGCCTTGACCACGAGCAGGGAAAGACGGATGCCATCACCCTCCAGCTCCGCCTTGCCCAGTTTTAGCTCCGGCATTTGATCGGGCACCTCCCCGCCGGAAAAAACGCGTTTGAATCCCTGCCGCGCTCGCTTCGCCTCGGCCGCGCCGTGGTATTTCGCGGTTATAGCGTGCGCCAGCTCCTCTTTCAGCACCATGGGGTGCGCCTTCTCCTGCTCCACCTGCTTGCGCAAGCGCGACAGCTCCTCCTCGCTCCGTCCCAGCAGGTAGCCGTAGTAGGAATACATCAGTTCGTCTGACACCGACATCACGCGACCGAACATCTCGTCCGCCGAGTTGGTCAGGCCGACGTGATTTCCCAGGCTCTTGGACATCTTGCGCTCGCCATCCAGGCCCACCAGCATCGGCGTTATGATTATCACTTCAGGCTCCTGGCCCGCCCTCTGCTGCATGTCGCGTGCGACAAGGCAATTGAATTTCTGGTCAGTGCCGCACATCTCGATGTCGGCCTTGAGCACCACCGAGTCGTAGCCCTGCACCAGCGGGTAGAGCATCTCGTGCATGTGAATGGGTCTGCCGGCCTTGTAGCGGGCAGAGAAATCGTCCCGTTCCAGGATGCGGGCAACGGTCTGCTGCGAAGCGAGCTTAATCACCTCCGCGAAAGAAAGCTTGCCGCACCAGGAACTGTTAAAGGCGACCTCTACGCGCTTGCGGTCGAGTATCTTGAAACACTGCTCTGTATAGGTGGCGGCGTTCTCCTTTATCTGCCGGACCGAGAGCGCGGGGCGAGTATCGCTACGGCCCGAGGGGTCACCGATCATCGCGGTGAAGTCGCCGATAAGGAATATCACCGTATGGCCAAGGTCTTGCAGTTGGCGCAGCTTCTCCAGCGGGATGGAGTGCCCCAGGTGCAGGTCCGGCGCCGAGGGGTCAGCCCCGTACTTGACGCGCAGGGGTTCTTTCGTGCTCAGCGAGTTTTCGAGCTTCTTGGCCAGCTCTTCCTCGCTGATCAACTCCGCCAGCCCTGGCAAAATGACATCCAATTGCTTCCTTACCGTCTTGTTCATGGGCATCAATTTAACAGAATGGCCAACTATTGGCAAGGCAATTAAGGTCTCGAGAGTGAAGGGGTGAAAAGTAGTATTGGGTGATGGGTGATGAGTATTGGGTGGCCCCTGAACGAGAAGTATACCCAATACCCACTACCCAATA
>CBDVCL010000561.1:0-1694 GCA_965372475.1 uncultured bacterium
CGGATTTTGCGGTAGTGGGTTACTTTCCCCGGAACATTCTCGCGGAGAACGCGGACGGTCGCTGCCGCGACCGCGCGGAGTACGCGGAGAAGCTTCCGCGCTTCCCGCGAAGACCTGTCCTGAGGGAGCACAAAGTGCGACCCGAAGGATTCCGCGGCTTCCGCGCAAAACAGCCCATTACCGATTCTGCCCCCGGAGACGCTATTGACCTTTGCCGGGCAATCAAGCATACTATCGAAAATATATGGCAGTCTGCGGGTGCTCGCCCTGGCATCGCCCCGCTGATTATTTCAGACACGGGAGGAAGATATGGGAATCATCCGCTGGATGCGCAAGAAGACGGAAACGTTCAAGATGTCGGTCCGTGATTGGACTATCTTCAAGCTGGACCTGATCATCTTCGGTATGATGCTGGGTGCCTACCTTGCCACGTTCGTGAAGCAATACGTGTGGTGCTTCGTGGCGGCATGGTTGGTGATGCATTCTTATTACCGGGTGCAACAAATTAGTAAACCTTTTGTACGAGCAGGGAGTAATTGCGAAAGCCCGGTAACACGGTGCATGCAGCAACACTAACCGGATCGTGGATCACGCTGATAGCTGAAAAAGTATCCAATTTAATGTTCCCCTTAGTACATCGCGTGGAAGTTCTTTAGGAAATAGCAGCGGCAAGTGGGGCTCTTCGCCCCTTGTTGCCATTCCGTAAAGCAGTTGGCTATGAGTTCTAAACGACAAGGAGAAGACAATGCGCAGCATAACTGTTGTTTTCGCGCTGTCGCTGCTGTTCCTTTGCGCTACCGCTGGCGCCCAGGGGCCTTCCACGCTTAACGTCAGCGGTGCGGGCGCGCGCGCCGCGGCGATGGGCGGCGCCTTCACGGCGATCGCCGACGACGCCACGGCGGCATTCTACAACCCCGCGGGGTTGTGCCAGTTGAAGCGCATGGAGGTAACGGGCGTGGGCTACTACTCCCTGCGCGTCAACGACCCGAAGATAGAGGACGCGAACGCGACTTATCCCAAGGTCACCTCGAGCAGGTATAACTTCAACTTTGGCAGTATCGTCTTCCCCCTCAACCCCGAAGGAAAGAACTTCGTCATCGGCGCGGCGGTGCACGAGATGATGGGCTTCAAAATGAACGTGAACTCGCATCAGAGGATAAGCGGCGCATACGGCGACGGCATCATCAAGGCCGCGAGAACGGTCGATGGTGGCATCTATTCCGTTGCGGGCCTGGTGGCATACGAGCTGAGTAACTCGCTCAGTCTCGGCGCGGGCATGAGGTTCTTCACGGGAAAGCCGAAGCTGATCGATGAATCCCTTACCGTCTATGAGTCCTACCCTGAGGGGGGCAACACGGTATACCGTTACTGGGAATTTGGTATGAAGGCGCGCGGCGGCCCACAATTCAACTTCGGCCTGCTCTATAAGTACGGCTCGAGGATAAGGGCGGGGGCAATGGTCGCGGCGCAGGGCGGCAAGGTTTTGATGCAGGAGGCAGGGACGTTGGTGATAGTGGATGATACGATAGACAAGAACCAGAGCCAGGGCATGATGTCCCCGATGGAGACCGGGCTTCCCGCGATCTACAACCTGGGCCTGGCGCTGCGCGTGCGCGACGAGTTTACCCTTTCCTGCGATTACCACACCTATCTCTGGGGTGATACGCGCTCGAAGCGGCAGATGGCGTTGGAGG
>CBDVCL010000562.1:0-1692 GCA_965372475.1 uncultured bacterium
ATGCAGGCATTGGCTATGTTCGCATCACCCAGTTCCAGGAGACCACGGCAAAGGAACTCAAAGACATGGTCGAGGAACTGTTGGACCAGGGGATGAAGGCTCTTGTCCTGGACCTGCGATTCAATCCGGGCGGACTGTTTTCTGCGGCGATCCAGATGAGCGATCTGTTCCTATCAGGCGGGAAGATAGTAACGATCAAGGGGAAGCTTGCGGAAGAGAGCAAGGACTTCATGGCACACAAGGCAGGCTCTTTCCCTGAGTTCCCCCTCGCCGTGCTCGTGAATCAGTTCAGCGCAAGCGCCAGCGAGATCGTAGCCGGGGCGCTGCACGACAACAAGCGCGCAATAATAGTAGGCGAGCGAACTTTCGGTAAGGGGAAGGTGCAAACGCTCGTGCCGCTGGAAAGCGGGCGTTCCGCCATAAGGTTAACCACCGCAGAGTATCTCACCCCGTCGGGCAAGTCCATAGCACGGCCAACGGAGGGCACTGAAGAGGAGGGCGACTGGGGCATCGAACCGGACATAAGCGTGAAGCTTTCGGACGACAAGCTCACTGAACTCCTGGATCATCGGCGCGAACTCCACATATTGCAGAACCCTTCACCTTCTCCGTCACCAGACCCGTCGCAGGAAGAAGACATTGAGAAGAAGCCTTTCGTTGACATCCAACTGGAGACGGCCCTTTCTGCCGTTAAGGGCGCGCTCCTTTACAGGGACACTCTCGATATTCCATAGGCGGCACCATGCTTATCCTAGGGCTCGAAACCTCCTGCGATGAGACCTCAGCCGCTTTTGTGGACGACGGGGAGAACGTACTCTCCAATGTGGTCGCATCCCAAGTGGACCTCCACAGCGTCTACGGGGGGGTAGTTCCCGAGATCGCTTGCCGCGCACACATCGAATCGATAACGAGAGTGATAGAACAAGCACGCCGGCAAGCAGGGGTTGAACTGAAAGACATCGATGGAATCGCCGTAACCAACCGCCCGGGCCTGATAGGAGCGCTTCTGATCGGCGTTTCCGCGGCCAAAGCGATGGCACTGGCGTTGTCAAAGCCGCTCGTCGGCGTAAACCACATCGAGGCGCACCTCTACGCGGCGAACTTCGATAACGCGGTCCGGTTACCTGCCGTGGGACTGGTGGCTTCGGGCGGACATACCAGTCTGTTCGAGTTGAGAGGCTGGACGAACATGTTACTCCTGGGCTCGACCACGGATGACGCCGCGGGGGAAGCCTTCGACAAAGTGGCCAAAATCCTCGGCTTGAGCTACCCCGGAGGACCCGCAATTCAGAAAGCCGCCCAGCGGGGCTCGCCGGATGCCGCCCCTTTTCCTCGCACCTTCCTTCACGAACACCCTCTCGATTTCAGCTTCAGCGGGATCAAGACCGCCGTTCTTTACCGGTGCCAGGGACACAGCCGGGGGCGTGACCTGCAAGGAATTACTCTCACCGAACAAGAAAGATCCGACATAGCCGCCGGTTTCCAGGAGGCCATGGTCGAGATGATCGTTGCCAACACGTTGCGCGCGTTACGACAAGCGGGTGCTCAGGCTCTCGTAGTCGGGGGTGGGGTTTCCGCTAACCTTCTCCTCAGGCAACGTCTCGAAGCCGCCTCGCTCGAAAGGGGCTTTGAGCTGTACCTTTCGCCGATTGGGCTCTGCGTTGACAATGGCGCAATGATAGCAGGGCTCGG
>CBDVCL010000563.1:0-1690 GCA_965372475.1 uncultured bacterium
CATTAGCGTTCCTCCAGAAGATATTCCTGTTGCGCCGTCGGGTGTCCAGCAATTCGGCGATTCCACTAGCAGTATCGCTTTTCGGTTGGCCAAGCAGACGGGCATCAAGCCGCTCAAGCTGGCCGCGAAGATATGCGAGGAGGCCGTGCCGCCATCATTTTCGAAGATCGAAGCGGCGGGAGCGGGTAACATAAACGCTTTCGCCAGTGCCGAGAACTATCAAAGGGAAGTGAGCCTGGTGCTCGAGAAAGGACAAGATTACTCCAAGCTGAATGTGGGTAGGGGCAAGAGGTACCAGATAGAGTTTGTCAGCGCTAACCCGACCGGCCCGATGAATATCGTCAGCGCGCGCGCCGCGGCGGTGGGGGATGCGATGTGCCGGGTGCTGAAGCGGTTGGGCTATGAGGTAGAAAGTGAGTACTACGTCAACGATCACGGGCGCCAGGTGCGGCTGTTGGGTGAATCGTTGTTGGCCCGCATCAGGCAGGCGCGGGGCGAGGAGGCGGAAATACCCGAGAACGGATACCATGGCGATTACCTGCGCGCCATGGCCGGGGAGATGGTGGCGTCGGGCGGCGAGATCCCGGCGGACACGGAACTGCTGGCGCGAGAGACAGTGGAGAAGATGGTGCGCGGCCACCGCGAATCGCTTGAGCATTACGGTGTGGTCTTTGACAACTGGTTCAGCGAGAGCGAACTGTACGAAGACGGCCTGCCGCTCAAGGTGGTGGAACAGTTCCGCCAGAGCGGCCACACCTACGAGAAGGACGGCGCGGTGTGGTTCAAGAGCACGGAGTTCGGTGATACCCAGGACTGGGTCTTTGTGCGCAGCGACGAGGAGCGTTCCTTGACCTATACGCCGCGGGATATCGCGTATCACCGCGATAAATACGAGCGTGGTTACGACCGGATGATAGACCTGTGGGGGCCTGACCACCACGCCCATGTAGCCGTGACCAAGGCGGGCATGGAGGCCCTGGGTTATGACCCCGCCAAGCTGGATATAATTATCGTCCAGCACGTCAACCTTACCCGCGGCGGCGAAAAGGTGAAGATGTCCAAGCGCGCCGGTGAATTCGTGACCATGGATGAGCTGGTGGCCGAGGTGGGCGTGGATGCGGCCCGTTACTTCTTCCTCATGCGTTCGACGGACGCGCCGATGGACTTTGACCTTGATCTGGCCAAGGAGAAGAGCGAGAAGAATCCCGTCTATTACGTGCAGTATGCGCATACGCGTATCTGTAGTATACTGCGCGAAGCTGAAGATGGGGACGAAGGATATTTGCAGGCAGGGGAGGAACCGAAACTGGAGCTCCTGGGCAAGCCGGAGGAATTTAGCCTGATGCGCAAGCTCAACTACTATACACAGACCGTGAAGGGCTGTGGCGAGCAACTGGAGCCGCACCGTTTGCCGGTTTACCTGGCGGAGTTGGCCACAGCTTTTCATCGCTTCTACAACGCGTGCCGCGTCTTGGACTCGCAGCACATGGATATGTCGCGCGCGAGGCTGGCTTTGTCGCGCGCGACGAAAGTGATCCTCTGTGACGGGCTGGACCTGCTGGGGGTCTCGGCGCCGGAGAAGATGTAAGGGGTCCACAGATTACACAGATTCCACAGATTAATTTCTGCCGATGCATAATGGGCTTCGCATTACGTATCTGTGGAATTGGACCTTGTCCGATGAAGAAAG
>CBDVCL010000564.1:0-1687 GCA_965372475.1 uncultured bacterium
TCATCTCCTGCGCGAAGTCCCGGCACTCCTGCTGGGTGTGCGCGCCGGTAGCGTTGAGAAGCGCCGCCTGGAAAAGGAACGCCCCCCACCAGGCGCGGCACTGGTTGGAGCCCCAGTGGTAGGCCCAGTTGACCATGCCGTTGCGGTAGAGGTCGTTCTCGTTGAAAAGGTTGTTCACCGCGTTGCCGAAGCTGTTCTTCATGTTATTGACGACGGCCGCGGTAGCACCCGGGGCCTTGCAGTAGGAAATGGCCGCCTGGGTGTCGTAGAAATAGGGGTAGAGCCACCTGCCCGACCAGTTGGAGGCGTAGAAGTTGTCCACGTAGTTACCCGCCGTGACGATCGTGCCGTCCAGATAAAAGAGCTCCGCGGCCGCCCAGGCCTTCATCTGGCTGTTCCCCGCCGTAAGCAGGTAGTTATTCCAGCAATTCAAGGCGGCAGCCTTGAGTGCCGCGGCATTGCCGTAGGGGTCCCCCGCAGTAGCAAAGACGCGCGAAGCCATGGCCACGCATCCCGTAAACACGGAACCGGCCTCGAGGTCGGGACCATAGTAATAGTGGGAATGGACGGCGTTGCTGGGAGGGCAGGAATCAGGCGCGCCTGTCGATTCGTCGTAAACGCGGCTCAATACCTCGCCGCCCGCCATCTGCATCTTGAGCAGCCAGTCTATCTCGAAATTCACCTCGTCCAGTATGTCCGCGGTACCATTGCCCGATTCCGGGATGTTGAGGTCGCCGTCGCTGTAGACCCCGGGGTTCTCCTCGTAAGCGCGCAGCATGTTGATTATCGAGGCGGCAACCGCCCCCCAGACATACTTGTTGAAATCGCCGGCGTCGTGCCAGCCGCCTGTGAAGTCAAGCGGGCCGTAGTCCGGCTCTCCCGCGTAGCGGGTGGTGGCGCTGAGGTAGGCGTGGCAGACACCGGCGTCGGCCCAATCCGCTCCCGCGTAGGCGGCGGGATGGGCGACGCCGCAGCGCTGGTAGTAGTAGCTCTTGACCGCGGCCAGCACCACGTCGTTGTAGATGTCGTGCTTTATCTCGAAATCATAGGACTGCTCACCCCAAGCGGGAACATACAGGCAGTAGATGCCGGGATCAGTGAAAGGGGAAAGATCCATCCACCAGACGTCGTCCCCTGAGGGCATGCCGCCGAAGCCCTTGCTGGTGATGGAGCCGCCGTCGGTGGGGATGGTATAGATGAGCAGGCCGGCAGGGTTGCGTATTTCCACGCTGGCGCCCGGGTCCGTAGTGAATATGGCCACCTTGGTATCGGCGGGCCGATAGCCAAAGTAGTCCATCTTTATCTCTTGCGTGATGGGCGAAGCCAGGGCGCTGGCAGCGAGGCTAAACGCGAAGGCAAACGCCAGTGCCCTGGCTTCGCTGTGCCTCGTGCCTCGCATTTCGCATTTCGTTCCCATCATCTGACTGCCGACATCCTGTATAAAGATACACCCACCCGTTCAACGAGGCAGGTCCAGAACTTACTTCGTCCTATATTCCTAATTATATAAGCCTACGACATTATGTGCATTCATCAAGCTGTCAAATCAGGAATCGCGGACCGCTGATCTAAAGACCTAAATCGCCGCTGATGCCGCACATCGCGGCGAGGGAGAGTTCTATGAAGTCAGGCAGGGGGATGTCCATCTGCTCGCAGAGCATGATCAGGTCGCGGTCAACTTGCCGCG
>CBDVCL010000565.1:0-1687 GCA_965372475.1 uncultured bacterium
TAACCCAATGCCTTATCGATTATCTTATAAGCCCGACTCTTACTGATCCCCTCTCCCCTTTCTCCTCTCTCCTATCCAACCTATTCCGCTCCCGGTCGCACGCTTATCTTTCTAAAGCGGCAAGGCGCTGACCCATGCGTCATTCGCGCCACCTGCATCGGGTCTCCCTTGCCGCAGTTCATCACGCCGTAAGGCAGCCAGAACCTATCGTCGCACACCGCGTCCAGGGCGCCGTAAAATTCCGTGGTGATCGCCTGGTAGGTGACGTCCTTGAACATCGCGCCCTTCTTACCGTTTTTTATCTCCCAGAAGCAGTCGCCGCCAAACTGGAAGTTCTGCCGTTTCTGGTCTATCGAGAACGAGCCCATGCCTTCTATGTAGATGCCGTCCCTGGTGTCGGCTATCAGCTCCTCGGGCGTTAACGGTTCCTTGCCCGGCTCCATGCCGATATTCGATTGCCGCACGATGGGGATCGAGGCCCAGGAATCGGCGCGGCAACTGCCGCGCGAGCGTTTCGCGCCGATGGCGTGGCACACCTCGCGCCCCGTCTGGTAGTCGACGAGGATGCCATCTCTTATCACGTGCCACCTCTGGCCCTTCACCGCGTCGTCGTCGTAGCCGCGCGTCGCCAGGCCGATCGGCATCGTGTTATCGCAGACGATATTCATCTGCTTTGAGCCGTATTTCAGCTTACCCAGCTTATCTATCGTGGCGAAACTGCTCCCCGCCAGGCTTTCCTCCATGCCCAGCACGCGGTCTAGCTCCGTGGCGTGGCCGATCGATTCGTGCATCGTCAGGGCAAGGTGCGAGGGGTGCAGTACCAGGTCCTTTCTGCCCGTGGGGCAGGTCTTTCCCTTGAGCTTGGCCACCGCCTCTTCGCCCACGCGCCGCGCCTCACCCACGAGTGGTGTCTCTTCTATTTGCTCGTAACCGATATTCGCTATCGGCGTGAAAAAAGTGCGCGTCTTGGCGGTGGCCCTGTCCACCGCCGTCGCCGTGTAGCCCGCACCGCTTGTCACCGTTTCGCTTTCTATCAGCGCGCCCTCGCTGTTGGCGAGGTAACGGTGCTCGCGCACCAGGAACATTTGCCCCTCGCACTTGCTGACCCCCTTGACCGCCAGCGCCTCTTCCCCCGCCGCCAGGAGCAGGGCTATCTTCTCCTCTACGGGAACAGCAAAGGGGTCCACCCGGTAGGGGGTGCGGAAGACATCGACATGCGGTGCTTCTTTCGCCCAGCGAATGCCGCCCGGCGCTTTGGCCAGGGCGCTCGCTTTCGCTATCTCCACGGCGCGCGCCGCGACCTTCTCTATCTTCTGCTTGTCCAGCGTAGCGCTTGAGGCGAAGCCCCAGGCGCCCCCCGCTATCACCCGCACGCCGATACCGACCGACTCGGAGTCCTGGATACCTGCCACGCGCCTGTCCTCGGTGGATATGCTCTGGTCCCGCAGCCTTACCACGCGCGCGTCGGCGTAGTTAGCCCCCTTGCGCTTCGCCACATCAACCGCTCTCAAGCACAATTCTCGCATGTCCGAATTATGTCGCTCCTGCGCCAAGAATTCAAGTAAAATAGACGCAGGAGCGAAGTATTTGGTCGTTGGTATGAAGTAGTAGCCCCATCGAGGCTACCTAGTCGTCTCGCGCTTCACAAGGTCCTTGGGCGTAGCCCAAGGTTCTTATTTGGTATCTA
>CBDVCL010000566.1:0-1687 GCA_965372475.1 uncultured bacterium
TGATCATCCCGCACTACTATGGCCAGGTCGAGTACCCGGCGATGACACGCTACCGCTGGCTGGGAGAGACGTTATCCGGCAAGCTGGGTACGATATTCTTTCATCCCGGCCGTGTGCTCGCCCACCTGGCGACATACCCGGACTGGAGCGCCGTGGCCAAGCTGATGGTTCCCCTGGGGCTGCTGGCCGTATTCAGCGTCTGGGGCTGGCTGCTTCCCGCCGCGCCGCTTGCGGCGAACCTGTTGAGCACCCACCCCCTGCAATACGGGCTGGCCTATCACTACCACATCACGGCCGTCCCCTTCCTTTTCCTCGGCGCCATTTACGGCGGCCGCAGGATCGGGCAACTGCTGCAACGGCGTGAGCGGCGCGCCTGGCGGCGTCCCCTCTGGGTCTTCGTCCTTGTCGCCGGCGTGCTGGGCAGCTTCACCTTTGGCTCCTACAACTACAACATGCGCAAGTGCCGCATCGGCACGCACCAGCGCCTCTTCTATCAGCGGCTACGGCCGCTGCTGGCGGACGGGGCGACGGTGTCAGCCCAGGTGAACCTGCTCGCCTCGCTGTCGGGGCGGGAGATATCCCTCTTTCCCGAGCTGAGGGGCGCCGATTACATCTTGCTGGACAGCAGCAGCGACCGCTGGCCGCTGGAGCGCGAGGAATATGATCAGGCGATAGAGAAGATGCGTCGCGGTGTGGAATACGGCTTGGTGTTTGACGAGGACGGATACCTTTTATTCAAGAGACCGTAGGGGAGCCCTACCACGGGCTCCCTATTGGGCGGCCGTAGTAGGCCGCCCCTACGCTGAGAGAGAAGAAGGAGGCGGGAAATGAAGACACGGCGCGAAGTGCTGCTCCAGCTTGGTATCGTGCTCCTGGCGTTGCTCGTATACCTGCCCGGGTTGGGGAGCAGCGCTTACTACCAGGGGGACGAGGCCTACTACCTCTTCTCGTCGATGAAGATGCTGGAGAACGGCGATTGGCTCACGCCGCTCTACAGGTACGAGCACGACGTGCCGCGCTTCCAGAAGCCGCCCCTCTTCTACTGGCTGGTCGCCCTGAGCTACCGCATCGGCGGCGTATCCTTCCTCACGGGGCGATTGCCCAGCCTGGTCGCCGCGGCGCTTGTGCTGCTCTTCAGTTACCGCCTGGGGCTTCTCGTCTTCCGGGAACGGCGCACGGCGATCGCCGTGCCGGTGATACTGGCGACGATGCCGGTATTCATCTCCTTCGCCCGTGTCGCCACCACGGACATGGTGATGACCCTTTTCATCCTTCTCGCCATCTACTGCTTCTGCCTGGGTTTCAACCGCGGCGGCAAGCGTTCGTCTTACTTGCTCTGTGCCTTTTTCTCGGCGCTGGCCTTTATGACCAAGGGGCCGGTCGCATTCCTCATAATCGTTCTGAGCATAGCCGGCGTGGCTTTCGCCAACCGCAAGCGCAGGGGCGCCTGGCAACTATTGAGGCCCCTCTTCAGCTCCTGGAACCTGCTGCTCTTTCTCCTCATCACCTGCCCCTGGTACATATACATGCTGGCGGAACACGGCGGCGCCTTCAGCCGGCAGCTGCTGCGGCACGAGGTGGCGGGAAGATTGGCCGGACCTGCCGATGTCGTGCGTAACCTGGCCTATTACCTGGACGTGGTCTTTCGTTACTTGTTGCCCTGGTCCCTCTTGCTTCTGGTGTTCCT
>CBDVCL010000567.1:0-1681 GCA_965372475.1 uncultured bacterium
AGAGACGCTGAAAAGATGTTTCTAAAGAAACTGAAGATATTCGGCTTCAAGACCTTCGCTGAGCGAACGGAGATCTCCTTTGACTATGGATTCACCGCGGCGATCGGGCCGAACGGTTGCGGCAAGACCAACATCCTGGACGCTATACGCTGGGTGTTGGGCGAGAGCCAGGCCCGCCGCCTGCGCGGACTGCACATGGAGGACGTCATCTTTTCGGGTACGGAGGGGCGGAAGGCGCTGTCGATGGCGGAGGTGGTGCTGGTGATGGATAATTCCGACAAGGCGGTGCCCCTGGAATTCAGCGAGATAGAGGTAACTCGTCGTCTATACCGTTCCGGCGAGAGCGAGTGCTTCATCAACCGGCGCCCTTGCCGCCTGCGTGACATCCAGGAGATCTTCAAGGACACGGGCATCGGTTCGCTTTCATACTCGGTGCTTGAGCAGGGAAAGGTCGACGCCGTCCTCTCCGCCAAGCCGCAGGAGCGTCGCACGCTGTTCGAGGAGGCGGCGGGCATCGCCAAGTATAAACAGCGGAAGCACGAGGCCCTGGTAAAGCTGGAGCGTGTGCAGGATAACCTAACTCGTCTCGGTGATATCCTGGCGGAGGTAACGCGGCAAAAGGAATCACTGGAGGTGCAGGCCGAACGGGCGGAGCGGCATATAGAGATGGCCGGACGCCTGGGCGAGCAGCGCCGACTGCTTTACTATACCAATTACCGTCGACTGGACAAGGAACTGGGTGAAACGCGCGCCCAGTTGCGCGGCCGGGAAGAGGGGTTAGCGGCATACGTGGGACGGCTGGAGAAAGGACGCTTGTCCATTGAAAAGCTGCAGAAGGAGAGGAACGAAGGCGAAGAGGAGCTGGAGCAGAAGAGAGAGGGATCCTTCGACGTCGGGAAGGAGAAGTATAAGAAGGAAACGGATGTTGTCCAGTTCCGCCGGCAGATAGAGGACCTCGTTACACGCAAGAAGAGGTTCCTGGCGGAGATAAGGGAGTTGCAGGAAAAGCTTGGACGCCTGCAGGGAGGGACGCAGGGCGACCAGCAGTTGGTGTTGACTTTTGGCGATCGCAGGACCGAGCTCGTCAAGGAGACGCGCAAACTGGAGCAGGAGTTGGGCGTGGCCGAGGAGGAACTGGAGAGACTATCGCTCAGCCTGGCTGACGGGCAGACGCGTGAACTGGAGCGGCTCAAGAGGCGGCACCGCCTTGAGCTGGAGCTGGCGCGCGCCGCGGGGAAGCTTTCCGTTTCCGACGGGTGGCTGTCGGACACGGCGGGCGAGTTGAACGACCTGGAAAGCCGGCGTCTGGGCGCCGGGCGGGAGGTATGCCGGGCCAAGGGTGAGCTTGAACGGCGGCGGCAAGAGGAGCTGGCGAAACGGCGGCAGTGGGAGAAGGCCAAGGGCGAAGCCGAGCGGCTGCGCGCGGAGGTGTGGCGGCTTTGGGGCGAGAGCGCGAAGCTGGCGAGGACGGCCGAGGCCGTGCAAACGGTGACGGGCTTCGCGGAGGAATTGAAAGGGGCCGGATTGGTTCCCGCTGCGGCGGCGGAGATAAGGGAGAGGATGCAGGCCGAGTTGCTGGAGGGGATCACGGCGGGCAGCGGCGGCGGCGAACTGCCGGCGCGGCAGGTGGAAATGGAGGGCAGGATCGCCAAGCTGAAACGCCGCGAAACGGCTTGTCATC
>CBDVCL010000568.1:0-1678 GCA_965372475.1 uncultured bacterium
ACCTCTTCGCGGCATACCTTGAAATACTCCTCGGCGATCTTGCTGCAAAAGGCCTGCAGGTCCTTCTCGGCCTTCTTCTTGTCAGGCGGCTCCTTGCCCTTCAGCAGGGCGTCCCACGAAGCGTGCTTCGTGCCCCAAGCTCCATTCAGCTTGGCGATCGTGCCGTACTTCTTCTTCAGGTCCTCGACGAACTGCCGCTTCGCCGCCTGCCCTGAACCAGAGCCTCCGGCACGGTTCAGGGCCTGCTTGGCGGGGGAGGCCAACGTTGAGAGCGCCAGCTCCAGCTCCTCGCCCCAGGCCAGCTCGTTGTCCACGAAGAAGCCGATGCAGTAGGGGTCGTTCGCCGCCCATTCCCCTCCCTGCCAGTGTATAGCGTTCCGCACTCCCGTGGCGAAATCAGGATGAAAGGGGTCGGGGAACTTGCCCCAGTAACCCTTGCTGCCCTCGATCATCGGCGCGCCGTAGTGCACGGGTTGGACGTAGGGTGTCCTGCTTACCTCGCTCACCTCGCGTTGCGACCAGTTACCGATGGTATTCATGCCCCAACTGCGCAGGCGGCGATGTGCCATCTCTATGTAGTCCTTCTGCCAGTCATCACCATACTTGCGCTTCAGGTTGGCAGCGCTGAAACAATACTCATCGTACTCGCCTTTGCCCTGGTAGTAACCGACAGGCGCCCATTTGCCCACCCCGTAGAAGCTGCCCTCGCCGCGCGGCGGCAAGCCCTTGAAGTAGCGCTCGCGGTCCGTGATGGGAGTGGTCGCGCTCCAGGGCGTGACGCAGTCGATGCCGTGCGACCAGAAGAGACATCCCTCGGGATCGACCAGCCACCACTTGCCCTGGTATTTCTCGGCGCGGAAGAAGCCCGTCGCCTTGAGCTTTGGCCCCGCCGCCCAGCCGCCGTACTTGTTCCAGCCCTGGGGGCCAGGGAAGTGCGCCAGGTCGGTGCCTTCCTGGGTGAGCGCCTTGGCGAAGCTCTGAGCGTTCTTTGTCTTGCGCGGCCAGTCCTTGTGTATATATTGGCCGAACTCGTCGATGAAGGGGATGAATTTCCCCTGCACGGGCGGCGGGCATTCGCCCCCCGCGTAGATACCGTAGACCTCGTATTGGTGATCCTGCGTCGGCTTGACCACCGAGAGCATTACCTGGATAACATTAGACGGATCAAAGGGGTTTCCCTGCCCGTCGGTCGCGAGCCCGGGCGCGCCGCGCATACCGACCAGCTCGATCTTCTTGTTTTTCGGCCAGGCGCGGCAGCCGAGGCGCACCTTGATCTCCTTCACCTCGCCCGGCGCGAGTTCCTCCGAGGTCTGCACGCTATACTTGCCGCCGTCGCCGCCGGGATTGTCCAACCGCAGTATCAGCTCCACCTTGTGTTTGCCCACGTTCTTCGCCTGCGCCGCCACGTAGCTGTACTGCGAAAGATCCCAGCTCCCCGAGGCGTGCTTGTAGGTCATGCCCGGCCATTCCGTCTCGGCGTCAGAAGCAACGAAGAGCGCCTTGCCCTTACGCTCCGCCTTGACGTGCCATTGTCCGAAGCGTTCCATGTCTATTTTTGTGGGATCTAGTAGCATCATTCCTCCAGCGTGTGTGGGCATGCAGAATGCGGTTGCTAGTAGTAAGGTGAGTAGGATTCTCATTGTCGCTTCGTTATTCTTGGTCGGTTGTCGGGACCTTT
>CBDVCL010000569.1:0-1671 GCA_965372475.1 uncultured bacterium
GCGCCGCTGTGCCCCGCAGTGTGCTGCCCGAAGGGAAGCTCTACTGCGGGGTGAACATAGGGGAAGAGCGGGAGGTAACCATCCGGGAACTGGCCGAGGAACTGCGCAAGGTATCGGGCGAGGACTTCAAGATCAAATACGATAGGTCGGCTCCCACCGGTCAACCCCGCCGCAAGTGTGACTGCACGCTCCTGCGCCGCCTCACCGGCTTCAAGACAGAGGTGACGTTCGAAGAGGGACTGCGGCGAACGGTTGAGTGGTATAGAGAGAATCTCGCTTGAGCTCCAGCAACTAGCAACTAGCAACGAGCAACAACGATGTCTGGTACCACTACTGACCTAGTCATAATGTCTTACAACGAGATCGAAGGCTTGACCGCCTTGCTGCCCAAGTTCAAGACCGCGGCTTTCAATCGCGTCTTTGCCGTGGACGGTGGGTCCGGGGACGGTTCCGTAGGGCTCCTGGAGAAGAACAAGATACCGGTGATCGGCCAGAGCAAAGGCGGCCGCGGCGAGGCCTTCGTCATCGCCGCGGATCAGAGCAAGGCCGACTATCTGCTTTTCTTCGGCCCGGACGGCAACGAGGAGCCGGAGGACTTCCCCCGCTTCCTGGAGATAATCGAGAAAGAGACGCCGGACATCGTCATCGCTTCGCGCATGATGAAGGGGTCCTGGAACGAGGAAGACATCAAGCTTTTCAAGTGGCGCAAGTGGGCGAACAACGCCTTCAACCTGGCCGCCAACATCCTTTTTCGGCGGCAGGGACCTTTCATCACCGACAGCATCAACGGCTATCGCGCCGTGCGGCGGGAACTGATAGCTGAGCTGGGCCTGGACCAGCCCGGCTTCGCCATAGAATACCAGATGACCATGCGCGCCCTGGGGGCAAGGAAGAAGATCGTGGAGTTCCCTACGCGGGAGGGGGAGCGTATCGGCGGCGAGAGCGGTGCGGGGTCGATAGCGACGGGGTTGTTGTTTATCAAGGTGTTGTTGAGTGAGTTTGGGAGGTATCTTTTCAAAGGAAAAAGTAAGAAGTGAAAAGTAAAAAGGGTGAAAACAGCGGCATCATTTACGCGGCTTGCTTTTTCCTTTTTCCTTTTCCCTTTTTACTTCTTATTTCCGGTTGCTCTCCCCCGATCGCGAAGGACATGAACCTGATCTTCATCTCCATCGACACCCTCCGCCCTGACCACATGAGCGTCTACGGATATCAACGCCCCACGACGCCGAACATCGCCAAGCGCTTTGCCGAGGCCCTGCGCTTCGAGAAGTGCTATAGCTCCGCTTCCTCTACCTGTCCCGGCATGGCCTGCCTCTTCACGGGCAAGTTCCCCACTTCGCATGGTGTGCGCACCAATGGGTCGGTGATCATGCCCGAGCACGAGACGCTGGCCGAGGTGTTTCGCCGCTCAGGCTATGATAGCGCTGCGGTCGTATCGAACTTATTCCTGCGGAAGTGGTTGGGATGGGACCGGGGCTTCGCCTATTACGATCACCGCCTCAACCGCAAGGAACTCCACAGGAAGGTCTACGAGCGGTCCGCCGCCGACACCACGGCGGCAGCGATCGGCTGGCTGAAAGGGCGTGCGGGAAAGGGGAAGTTCCTGCTCTGGCTGCATTACATCGACCCGCACGGCCCCTATTATCCCGCCGCGTCCTCTTTTCGCGGACG
>CBDVCL010000570.1:0-1667 GCA_965372475.1 uncultured bacterium
TTGCGTGTTCTTATCGTTGTAACGCTGCTGGCGGGATGCGCCTTCACGGGCATCGCTGGGGAGAAAAAGAACGAACAGCTCTACAAGGATATCGACATGTTCATCGAGGCCCTGAACATGGTCAGGGCCAAGTACGTCGAGGAGGATAAGATCGATTCGCGCGAGCTGGTCTACGATTCGCTGCGCGGCATGCTCAGGGACCTTGATCCCTACAGCTCTTTCATGGACCCGCAGAGTTTCAAGGACATGCGCGAGGAAACCAGGGGCCAGTTCGGCGGCCTGGGCATCGAGATCGCCATCAGGGAAAGCTGGCTTACGGTGATCGCTCCGATCGATGGTACCCCTGCTGACAAGGCCGGTCTTCTGGCTGGGGACAAGATCGTGAAGATAGACGGAGAATCCACGGAAGATATCACGATCATGGAGGCCGTGCATAAACTACGTGGCAAGAAGGGGACCAAGGTGACCGTGACCATCGCCCGCGCCTACCAGTCTGAGACCATTGACTTCACCATCACCCGCGGCACCATCAAGATCGAAAGCGTGAGAAGTTATCTCCTGCACGATGGTGTGGGTTTCGTTCGCATTTCCGAGTTTTCCCAGTCAACCGACGATAAGTTCGCCGGCGCGGTAAAAGAGCTGATGCGGCAAGCGGCAGGGGAAGGCGGCCTTAGCGGGCTGATACTCGACCTGCGGAACAACCCGGGCGGCCTGCTGATCTCGGCGGTAGATGTGGCTGACAGGGTGTTGCCGGCGGGCCAGGTGATAGTTGCCACGCGAGGAAGGCTGCCCGAGAGCACTAATGAGTACAAGGCCCAACGCAAGCCGCTCCTCGCTGGGGTTCCCATCGTGGTGCTGGTCAACAGGGGCAGCGCCAGCGCCTCGGAGATCCTCGCGGGTGCCGTACAGGACAACGAGCGTGGCTTGGTGCTGGGGGAGAAGACTTTCGGCAAGGCCTCGGTGCAGACCATCTATGCCCTGCGGCATTCCTCGGGCCCGGTAGCGGATGGCAAGGAACAGGGCCCGGCGGCCCTGCGCCTGACCACCGCGAAGTACTTCACGCCCAATGGGCGCAGTATACACGAGGAAGGGATCACCCCTGACATCGCCGTGCCGCTGGCGCGATATACCTCGACCACCAGAAGGATCATCAGCGGCGGCTATGTCTCCGCTTTCGCGGAAAACTACCTTTCGCGGGGAGAGGTGCTTTCGAAAGAGCAGGCCAAGAGGATAGAGATGAGCGACGAGGTGTATGCGGAATTCTTGAAATACATGCGGCTGAAGGAATTCACCGTAGAGGCGGACACCGTCAAGCCCGACGAGGACTACCTGCGCGCTAGGATAGGAATCGAACTCGTGCGGCGCGAGCTAGGTGAGACGGAAGCGCGCCGCTTGATCGTGGAGAAGGACCCCTTGACCAACAAGGCCATCGAACTGATAAAGGGGAATAGGCTTCTAGGGGGGAGCTAATCGAGTCAAAGGTCGAAAGTCGTCCTCCGCGCGTTTGCGCGTGGGACCTAAAGTCAGAAAGTCACGAGGTGACGACCTTTGACTTTCGGACGTTTGACTTTTGACGCGAAAGGACGAACCGATGCCTTCGGGGAAGAGAAAATCAGCATGGTTGGTGGTCTTCTTCGTCCTTTCGCTTGTGCTTGTCGGCCTGCTCT
>CBDVCL010000571.1:0-1661 GCA_965372475.1 uncultured bacterium
CCTCTTTTAGCAGGGCGTTATAGGAGGCCAGTATGTTGCGCAGGACCTTGTTCTCCTCTTTCAGCCGCTCGTGGCTTTCGCTATCTTTGGCAGGATTCTTTTTCTTAACCATGCTCGTATTCTAACATATGTTGAGCGTGCTTTCAAGCGTGCAGGATTCTTGACTTTAGGGGCATGATGTGGTTAGTTAGTATGGTTTCGGGGGTCGGTTATCGCGAAGCGACAAGCTCCGCTTATCGGCAGTCGTGAACATGGGCATCATGGTAAGAATAGCGAAGATCCTCACGCTAATCTGTGTAATCTGTGCAATCTGTGGATTAGACCTTCGCGCCGCGCCGCGCCAGGCCTCGCTCGCCATCCTTTTTGTCACTGACCTAGCGATCCTGGCAAAGGAAGGAGGCGAGAAGGATCTGGCCCGCCTCGCCGGGGCGATAAGCTCGCGGCGGCAAGCGGGAGAGCTGGTGCTCGGCCTGATGGGAAACTACTGGCCATCGGCGGAGCAGGGCCTGGCGCCCGAGGTGGTCGCCTCTTATTTGAAGTACATCGCGCCGCAGGTGGCGGTGATAGGGGAGCCGGAGCTCGGCGTAGCCCCCGCGGAACTCAAGCGTTTCCTGAAGCAGGCCGGCTTGGCGGGCCTTACCTCTAACATCATCGACCGTGACGGCTGCGCCTTTCGAAACCAGTATTTCGTGCTTCGCACCAGCGGGGTCAAGACGACCTTGCTTGGCGTTTCGCCGACGGCGCGGGGGAAATACCACAGCTACACCCTGCGCGACCCGACAAGCACGGTGCGGGGCTATCGCAACGTGCTCAGCCGCATGCGCGGCGGCGTCGGCCTCACCGTGACACTGGCCTGCCTGCCCTTGAGCCGCGTGGACCGCCTTTCCGCGGATGTTCCCGCGGTAGACCTGGTGGTGTCGGCGGACGGCAACAGTATCAACGCTGTGCGTGACAATTCGCGGCAGGAAGGGGAGACGGGGCGGCGCCTCGTGCTGGCGCTGGGAGGCGAGGGGCCCTTGCTGGTGGAGATCAAGCTGTCGGTCAAGCGGTTCGATCCCCGCGATTGGGACATAATCGACTACGAGCTGGTGGAGATCCCCTGGCGGCAGGGGAAGATCGACGAGGAGGCGCTGGCCATTCTTTGCGGCGGATTAACGGAGACGGAAACGCCAGGACCCGAGGCCGAGTAAGGTGCGGGGTCGCGGCCACGCGGCACGGGGGCCGCATTCATGGTGAGCATAGCTGACAACATCACAGGCATAAGGGAGAGGATCACCGCGGCGGCGGGGAAAGCCGGCAGGGACGCGGGCGAGGTGGTCCTGGTCGCCGCGGCCAAGACCCAGCCCGCCGCGGCGGTGAAGGAAGCGTTGGAAGCCGGCGTACGGGCGATCGGCGAGAACCGCGTGCAGGAAGCGCGGCAGCACCAGGGACAGCTGGGGGAGTTGGATGCCGCCTGGCATTTTATCGGTCATCTACAGCGGAACAAGGTGCGGGACGCCCTGGACATCTGCGAGCTGATCCATTCCCTGGACAGCTTGCGCCTGGCGAACAAGATAGAGGAGGAGGCGAGGAAAAGGGAAAGGAAGGGGTCCGTCCTGCTCCAGTTAAACATCGCCGCGGAGGAGACCAAGGGCGGGTTCAGCGAGGATAGCCTGGGAGAG
>CBDVCL010000572.1:0-1630 GCA_965372475.1 uncultured bacterium
GGGCATGAAGTCCTGCGCCGCCCTGACAATGGCAGTCTCCTGGAATTGGCCGAGATATTCCCAGGACGATGTGCCCGGCGGGGAGATGGCCGCCAGGGCGACCAGCAATATCAGCAGGTACATCACGATAGTCACGCCGAGGGATATGAAAGTGGCTCGCGGTATGTTCTTCTCGGGGTCCTTTATCTCCTCGGCCACGGTGCTTATCAGGTCATAGCCCTCAAAGGCAATAAAGGTCAGCCCCATCGCTATCAACACGCCACCCATGCCCTTGGGGAAGAAAGGAAAGAGGCAGGCGCTCGCCTGGGCCGGTTGCTTGAATATCTGCACGAGGCCGAAGAATATGAATACCGCCAGTATGGCGAGCTTGCCCACGGTGAGCACGTTCTCGGCGCTGCCGGTGACCTTCGAGCCCCTGTAATTCAGCAGGATGAAGGCAAGGCCGATAAGCAGGATGATCAACAGCACGGCCGCGTTCCTGCCCGCTATGTCGAAAACCGCCCCGGAGAACCCGGGCATATACCTGTGAAAGAATTCCCAGAAGTATCCCGCGAAGCCAAGCGCGTAGACGCTGCAGGCCACGGTGTAAGCGAACCACAGCATCCAGCCCGAGACGAATCCGGCGGCGCCCGGGTAAGCCATCTGCACGAAAGCGTAGCCGCCCCCCGCGCGGGGGATGGCCGAGGCCAGCTCGGCATAGGCGAAGGCCGTTATCAGCGTCACGCCGCCGTTGAGCGCGAAGGCGAGAAGCGAGGCCGGCCCCGCCTCGCCCGCGGCGATGCCCGTGAGCACGAATATCCCCGCGCCGATCATCGCGCCGATGCCGAGCATCGTAGCGTCAAAAAGGCCGAGGCTGCGGGCGAAGGTACCGGTCAGGGCGGGTGCTTGTTTCCCTGTACTTCGTGTTTTCCCCATGGTATTCGGGTTATTATACTAAGAGGAGCATGAAATATGTAGGTTTTCTAGGATTGGTAATAATCAGTAATTCGGTTAGTTTAGCTTATGTGCACCGTGCTACCTGGTGCAGGCGATGAGTAAAGCACACGATAAACTCGATCTATTCCCTGCACCCGGTAGTACATCACCCTGTGGAACTTTCAACTCCTTAGGCGGCCCGATTGCACTTGATGCAGGCAACGCTGCGTGCTACTATGCCCTATCAAACAAAGGAGGCCGATATGAGGAAGGTGCTACCGATCGCCTTGGCCCTGGCGCTCGCCCTGGCCGGAACCGCCGCCACACTTCACGCCGACAAGACGATCAACGTCAAGCACGGCGACAAGCAGATCAGGCTGGAACTGAAAGGCAACACCAAGGAGTGCTGGGCCCAGGCGAAGAAGGAACTGGCCGGCCTCAAGGAGTCCGACCCCGAGCTTTACAAGCTGGCGATGTCCCAGTTGGCTGGGAAGAAAAAAGGGGAGAAGGCAAAGGGAAAATGGGGCAAGCGCGGTAAGGGCCATCACAAGTTCAAGCCACTTCACCGCTACATGAAGATGAAGCCCGCCGAGAAGATCGCCACGCCGATCGGCGCGGCGCTGGGGCTGGCCCTGCTGATAGCGCTGGCGAGCGCCATGTTGATCCTCTTGAAGGCGGCAACACCCAGGTACGTTGACCGCTGCGTCAACCAGGT
>CBDVCL010000573.1:0-1624 GCA_965372475.1 uncultured bacterium
TGGGCCTTGTTTCGGGCATCTCTTTCTTCAGTTGCAAGCACCCGTCGCCTACCGCGCCCGTCCCGGTCTTCACGCCGCAGAAGCGCAGGACCTATACGCCTACGATCACCCCTAGACACACAAAGACTTACACCCCTGGTTCCAGCACCTCTACGCCCACCGTTACTCCCACGCATACTGTTAGCGGCACGCATACCGCTACCCCTACCTCTACTAGTACCGCTACCCCCACTTATACCTGTACACATACGCAGGTGTAGCCGAAGCCCAGCCCCAAAGCCATTGACTGCTCCCCCCGCAGGTCTGCCGTCCAACTCAATCCTTGACAGTGGGTTTTCTTTATAATATACTACGCCCTCGGTAATAATGCGCTCTTTCCTTTGATGATGCAAAGGAGGATGGCTTGAAACTACGCCGTGCGGTCATTACCGCGGCCGGATTGGGGACCAGGTTCCTGCCCGCTTCGAAGGCCGTGCCAAAGGAGATGTTCCCCGTCTACGACAAGCCGGTGATCCAGTATGTCGTGGAAGAGGCGGTGGCGGCGGGCTGTACCGAGGTCCTTATCATCATCTCGGCGGACAAGCGGCTGATCGGCAGGCACTTTGACCGCGCGCCGCAGCTGGAACGGGCCTTGGCGAGGAGCGGCAGGAAACAGGCCCTGCGCCGGGTGAAAGAACTGGCTGGGCTGGCCAATATACGCTACGTAACTCAGAAGGAGCAGAAGGGGCTTGGCAACGCGGTCGGTTACGCCGAGAGGTTTGCCGGCGATGAGCCTTTCGCCCTCTTGCTGGCGGACGATATCATGTGGGGGTCGCCTTCTATCGCTCCGCTGGAGAAGGCGAGGTGCAAGCCGTATGGCATGGCCCTGTCTGTGGAGAAGGTGCCGCGGAGGATGGTGCCGCGTTACGGCATCGTTGACGTGACGAAGACGAAGAAGAGGGGCGTCTACACCGTCAAGGGCATGGTGGAAAAGCCTGAGCTGAAGGACGCCCCCTCGGACCTGGCCATAATCGGGCGCTATCTGCTCACGCCGGACATATTCGCGGCGATCAGGAAGACCAGGCCCGGTGCGCTGGGGGAGATCCAGATCACCGATGCCCTCGGCAACTACCTGCTGGACGGCGGCTCGATAACCGCCTGTGTCTTTAGGGGACAGCGTTATGACGCGGGAGACAAGGTAGGGCTGATCAAGACCTCGCTGGAGATGGCGCTTAGAGACAAGTCGGTGGCGCCGGAGATGAGGGCGTATCTCAAGCGGCTATCTTAGGATCGCGCGGAAATCGAGGAAGACGGGAGCACGCGGAGGTGCTCCCCTACGTGGTATTTCATCGTAGGGGCGCCCTACTACGGGCGCCCGGACCCCATAGAGCGAAGGCGGGCGTAATCTGCGGGAATAGGGGCGATGTTAGGAATAGTCCGGGGGTGACCGCGGAAGCTTCTCCGCGTACTCTGCGCCCCCATGGTTGCCTGCCCTGAACCAGGCGCGCCGTTTGCGCTTCGGTTCAGGGCCTGTCGGCAGACAGGCATGGGGGTTCGGCGTAATCGGCGGGGCAATTTAGGCTGATAACGAAGAAAGGCGGCAGTTAATGTTCGATACTTTCACTTCGGAATCGGTAACCGAAGG
>CBDVCL010000574.1:0-1612 GCA_965372475.1 uncultured bacterium
GATCTCAGCGCGCATCGAGTCGGTGAGGATGGCGGCGACGTTCTCCTTGACGCCCCTGGTCTTGAGGTCCATCACGGCGACACGCGTCTTTACGAGCGCGTGCAGGGGATTGGCAAGAAACAGTACCAGCAGGGACGGCAGGAGAACCTTCTTCACAACTAGGTTTGCACCCCTAAAGCTATGCATGAAAGGATTATGCAAAACGGGAGGCGATATGTCAATGATAAAGTAAGGGTGGTACGCTTCCTTCATAGACGCTTGACAATGGGGGCGCATCGTGTAAAATCATCCCTGGGGTTTGGGAATTCTGAGTTGTGAGTTACTTTGGCTCGCGGAAGCCGCGGAAACTTCGCGGAGTACGCGGAAAACGGCCTGCAAATCAAACTAAATCTCAAGGAAAGGAACCAAACATGAAGAGAAGCATCACGATGGTGCTGGTCGGGCTGATGATGGCGGTACCTGCGGTGGCGCAGGAGCCGGATTTGAACATCAGCGGCGCGGGAGCGAGAGCGATGGGCATGGGCGGCGCTTTCGCCGCGGTCGCCGATGACGCCACGGCGGTATTCTACAACCCCGCCGGGCTGTGCCAGCTAAAGAGGCCCGAGATCACGCTGGTCGGCTACATGGCCAGCAAGAACATGTCCGGGCAACAGACTGCCTCTGACGGCAGCTTTGACCCCATGCCCTACGACATATCCGACTCCGCCTGCGCGCTCAATTTCGGCGGCATCGTCGTGCCGCTTAACCCAGGCGGCAACAACGTGATCCTCGCCGCCTCAGCGCATAAGATGATCGACTTCCAGCAGAGCACACATATTCCCTGGGGTGAAGACCTGTATGAAGAGAGAAACATGTCCGGCGGCATCTACACCTATTCCGGCTTCCTCGCCTATGAAGTGAATAAGTACCTGATGGTCGGCAGTGGCGTCAGCTACTACAACGGCTCGATGACGGACAGCGGCATCCGGGTAGAAGGGAAGGATGAGAACATGGAGATGGTCGCCGATCCGGAGTCGACCACCAAGATGAAAGGCAAGGGTGTGCAGGCCACCTTCGGCGCGCTGGTCAAGGCCACGAACCAGCTCAAGCTGGGCGCCAGCTTCAAGACCAAGAGCACGCTGACCTGGGCTGACGATTTCGGCAGCCAGATGGGGATCATTGATATCGAGCTGGACCTGCCGATGGTGCTCCTCGCGGGGACGTCCTACCGTGTCAACGACGCGCTGACCCTGGCCTGTGATTACCACCTGTTCAAGTGGGGCGACAGCAAGATGATCGCGGGCGGCATGGAGTTCGACGAGGTGCAATTCTTCGATTCAGGCCAGGTGCACGTCGGCATGGAGTACCTGGCGCCCTTGCTCTCCGGCTACCCGACGCCCCTGAGGCTCGGCTTCTATACTTACCCCCTCGCCTCGCCATCGATGATGGAGAGCTATGTCGCCACCAAGTCCTATCTCCTGAGCGAAACCTACAAACCGAAGGACAATACGCGCAACTTCTTCACCGGCGGCATCGGCCTTATCATGGCGCGTGCCGTGCTTGATATCGCCGTGGAATACAGCAAACTCTCCGAGACCGTGGGCGGCGACTGGACGTGGGACGGGGTTGATGA
>CBDVCL010000575.1:0-1601 GCA_965372475.1 uncultured bacterium
CCACTCCCTTACGGCGCAGACCATAGCCGTCCTCGAGCCGGCCCGGCAAGAAGCAGTCCACCTTGGCCCCCAGGTCCTCCAGGATACGCCGGCAAAAAGCGGTGGACGTTATCCCGTCGGCGTCGTAGTCACCGTGGATAACGATCTTCTCCCCGTTTTCTACCGCCGCGGCCAGCCTCTCCACCGCCTTCTCCATGTCGGCGAAAAGCATGGGGTCCGCCAGGTCAGCCAGGCTCGATCGCAGAAACGCTGCCGCCGTGTCCCTGGAATCCAGGCCGCGGTTTACAAGCAGGCGCGCCAGCATCGGGCCCACCGACAATTCACTTGCCAGTGCCCTCACCTTGTCTTCGTCCGTCTGCTTCAGTTTCCACACCGCCTCAGCCATTTTTCTCTCCCCTGACTTACCTCTCTTGTTGATCGAGAAAAAATGTGATGAACCATACATGACGCATTATGTGTTCCTCCGCTTTTTCCTTTTCCCTTTTTACTTTTCACTTCTTCTTTCCTATCACCTCTTCATACAACTCCGCGTAATCCCTTGCAACCCGCTCCAGGCTGAAACGCTGCCGCGCCTGTTTCTGTCCCTGCCGCGCCAAGCGACGCGCCAGCTTCTTGTCGTCGATAAGGCGCTTCAACTTCGCCGCCAGTTCCTCGTGGTCGCCGCGCTTAAAGAGCAGGCCGTTCTCGCCGTCGCTGATTATCTCCAAGACGCCATCATACCCGGTGGCCAGGCAGGGCACGCCGGCCGCCATGGCCTCGACCACCGAAATACCGAACGCCTCGTTGGTCGTGGGAAAAACAAACACGTCCATCTGGCCCAGGAGCAGGCCCAGGTCGTGCCGGTGTCCCAGCAGCTCAGCCCGGCCGGAAAGCCCCAATTCCTCAATCAAGCAGATGAGCTCCCGCCGGTATTCCTCGTCATCCTTTTCCCAACCGCCGATCATGTAGCAGCGAAAGTCCGGGTAATCGGCGGACAATCGCGGCAGGGCCCGCAACAGTATATCGTGCCCCTTTCCTCGCGAAAGGCGCGAGACATTACCGATAACGGGACTACCCGCCAGCTCCGTAGCCCCCCCGTCTACCTGTCGGCAGACAGGTGGGGGGGCTGAAGCCGGCCTTTGAAAACGCTCTATGGCGATGCCCGGATAGACAACGCGCAGCTTGTCCTCGTGCAAGGGGCAGGTCTCCAACAGGTTGCGCCTCAGCAGGTCGCTGAGTACCGCCACCTTGTCTACGCGGGAATAGACCAAGCGGTGCAGGGGATCCTTCTTGTTGACCCTGTTGCCAACGCTTACGGTAAGGACGATACGGCAGTCCAGGCCCGCAAGCCAGCGAGCCGGCAAAAGAAGGAACAGATCGCGCGGGATATGCACGTGCGCCAGATGGGGGCGCCGACGCTTCAGGACATCGCGCAAGCGCCACACCGCCAGCGGATCGAAACGGCCGAGCACCGGTATCTCTTCCAGCGCCAGGTCTAGCTGCCGCGCCCTCTCGGCGACAAAGCTACCCGGTAAGGTGAGCACAGCCGATTCGTGCCCCATCTTATTATGCTCGGCCGCCAATTCCAGGGGGGGCATCTCGCGCCCGCCGCGGCTCTTGGA
>CBDVCL010000576.1:0-1597 GCA_965372475.1 uncultured bacterium
CGCGGCGGAATACTACGCCGCGGGCTACGAGGCATTCAACGGCGGCAACAACGCGCAGGCGGTGCAGTACCTTGATGCGGCGCTCAAGCTGGACCCTAACAACGCCAACGCTTATTATCTCCTGGGAAACGCCCATTACAAGCTGGGGGATACCGCGGCGGCGATAGCCGCTTTCCAGCAGCACCTTCGTCTCAATCCCGGCAATACCCAGGTGCAGGCCTTCCTCTCCCAGTTGCAGGCGCGTAGTCCTACAACCGGGAGCCGTGCGAAGGGTAGCAGTGGCAAGTGGGGCGGTGCGCCGCCCAAGCGCCCCCCTGGCACGGTCGTTGTCTTTGAGGACGGTTATCCCTTCGGTGTAAAGGAATACCCGTACGCGAGCAGCACTACGGTTGAGGTGTGGAAGCAGGAAGCGGCATTCGGGAACGCCTGCCTGCGTTACAAGGGCGACGTAAAGCAGCGCTACATCGGCTCGAACATCGACTGGCTCAAGGCCTGGCAACACAGCGGCGTGAAGCACCCCGGCGATCTCAGTTTCTTCCGCGCCAAGGGCGCGCTCGTCTTCTGGGTGCGGGGCAAGAACGGCGGGGAATACTTCACTTTGCTGCTGATGATGCCGCCCGAGAAGGACTACGGCTGGGACTACGCCAGCAAGGGCGGGCGCTTCCGCGCCACGCTCAGCACCGTCAACTATACCGCGGTGAGCACCGAGTGGCAGAAGGTGATAGTGCCGCTGGCCGAGTTCGGCGAGCAGGGGTCTCTCTGGGGGCGCTACCGTGAAGGTGATAGGAAGACGCACTACCGCAAGATGGACTGGACGCGTATCGACCGGTTCGTCTGGGAGATAGGCGAGACGCGCAGTGACGAATACGAGATATACCTGGACGAGCTGCTCATCGTCTCCGAATATGACGCGGCGGAACTCAACGAGCTGAAACAAGCGGCCGCGGATGCCCGATACAAGAGCGCCGGTGACGGCGCGGGCAACCTGGTCCTGTTCGATGACCGTCCCAACGCGGGGTGGTTCAGCGCAAATCCGAACCCCTATTGCCGCCTGGTACTGGACGAGACCACCACCAAGGTCGGCAAGAAGTCCTTTCAATATGTAATGGACCCCAATAGCTGGTCCTGGGCGGGGTTCGGCATCGACTTCCTTGACTTTAATCCCTTCTACAAGAGGGGTTGGCTGGAATTCTGGGTCAAGGGCAAGAACGGCGAGGAGAAGTTCAGCGTTGGTTTCCTCACCATCAATCGCCAGGGCCTGCACGTGCGCAGCCGTCTGGACGTGCAGCGTTACGTCACCGTTAGCGCCAAGTGGCAGAGGGTGAAGATCCCGCTCGTGGATTTTCCTATGACCGGGCTGCATAATCACGGGCTGGAAGAGGTCAAGATGCCCTTCAACTGGGACGCGATAAACCAGTTCGACGTCACGGCGGGGCCGTGCCAGGAGAGGGAAGTGGCGTTTTGGTTGGATGATGTTAAGGTGGTGGCCAAGTAGAGGCAGTATTGGGTAGTGAGTATTGGGTATTTGGTTATCTCTCGACGCGAAATCCACTCAATACTTTCAACGCAATACAGGAGCGGTTCGTGTCGCTTCTCG
>CBDVCL010000577.1:0-1590 GCA_965372475.1 uncultured bacterium
TACTACGGCATGGTCTCGATGATGGACAAATACATCGGGCGAATCCTGGACAAGCTTGACGAGCTGGGCTTGGCGAATGATACCCTGGTGGTCTTTAGCACTGACCACGGCCATTTTTTCGGCCAGCACGGTTTGAACGCCAAGGGCGCCTTTCATTACGAGGACATGGTCAAGGTACCGTTCATTGTGCGCTACCCCGGCTGCGTTCCCGCCGGCGCCAAGAGCCCGGCGCTGCAGAGCCTGATCGACCTGGCGCCCACCTTTCTCTCCGTATGTGGTATAGATACCCCGGTGGAAATGCAGGGAGTGGACCAGTCCGCGGTGTGGCAGGGCAAGGCCGAGAGGGCCCGGGATCACGTGATCGTGGAGAACCGGCACCAGCCGACCACCGTTTGCCTCAAGACCTATGTGGACGAGCGCTACAAGATAACCGCCTATTTCAAGCGGGACTATGGCGAGCTCTTTGACCTGGAAGAGGACCCGGGCGAAACAAAGAACCTATGGGACGACCCGGCGCATGCCGCGTTAAAGAAACGCCTGCTCGACCGCCCGGAGTTCAGGGAACTGGGCCAGGAAGAGCTTTGGATGCCCCGCATCGCGGGGGCGTGACCCTAAAACGTTCCAAGAAAGGAATGCCATCATGAACAAGCCAAACATTCTGTTCGTATTCACGGATCAGCAGCGCTGGGACACCTGCGGCTGTTACGGGCAGGAGTTGGACGTCACGCCCAACCTGGATAAGCTGGCGGCGGAGGGAACGCGCTTCGAGTACGCTTTCACTCCCCAGCCGCTGTGTACACCTGCCCGTGCCGTTCTGATGACCGGAAGGTGGGGGACGCAGAACGGTTGTCATCGCAACCGGATCGCCCTGCCGGAGGACACGAAGACAATAGCCCACCATTTCCGCGGCGCCGGTTACGAGACGGCCTACGTGGGAAAATGGCACTTGGCCGGCATTGACTATCGCACGATCGCCACGCCGCCGGAGCTGCGTGGCGGCTGGGAAGATTACTGGGTGGCGGTGGATACGCTGGAATTCACCTCGCACGGTTACGACGGCTACATGTTCGACGCGGAGATGAATAAACGGGAGTTCAAGGGCTACCGCGTGGACGGGGTCACCGATTTCGCGCTGGACTACCTCAAGGAGCGGGACAAGGAGAAGCCGTTCTTCCTTTTTATCTCTCACATCGAGCCGCACCACCAGAACGACCGCAAGTGCTACGAAGGGCCGGAAGGCTCCAAGGAGCGCTTCAAGGATTTCACGCCCCCCGGGGACTTGAAGGAGGGCAAGGGAGACTGGCAGGAGAGCTACCCCGACTACCTCGGCTGCTGCCGTTCTTTAGATGACAACCTGGGCCGCCTGGTGGCGGAGCTGAAGGAACAGGGCGTCTATGACGATACGCTTATCGTCTTTACCAGTGACCACGGTTCGCACTTCCGGACGAGGAAGGGGGAGTACAAACGGGCCTGTCATGAGGGGTGTGTGAGGGTGCCGATGGTGATGAAGGGAATGGAAGTCGGAGGTCGGAAGCGGGAAAGCCCGCCGGAGGCGGGTGCGCGGCTTCTGACCACAAGATATCATCAAGA
>CBDVCL010000578.1:0-1570 GCA_965372475.1 uncultured bacterium
AGTCGAAGGTGTAGCCGAAGAAGGTGACGCTGGTGGAGGTAGCCCAGTAGCCGATCCTGCCACCGATTGACATCTTCTCGTTCATGGCGCGGTCAACGCCGGCACCGAACATAAGGCCGCTGGCGCTTTCCCCGGCCATCTCCAGGCCCGGCATCCAGTAGCCGAGACCGACGTTGACGGTGATATCGCCCTTCTCCATGGCTATGCCCGCGAAAGGCAAAAGACAGATTACTGCGATAGTAATGATTTTTTTCATTTTTCCACCCCCTTTCTTCGCATTTTTTACTTTGATAAGCAATATAGCTTCCAGAGGGCAAAGTGTCAAGCGAAAAAACGGGGCCTTTGTGGTCAAAAGCCGCATTGCGGGATAATCACCGGCGGCGAAGCAGGTAGTAGATCGCCTTGTGTTCCGGACCGATATTGAATACCAGGGCGTTGCCTTTGCGGGAGCACTTCACCTTGCCCTTTGGCCGTCCAGTTTGGTCCAGCGCAAGTAGGGGCGTATTGCAATACGCCCCTACTTCAGCGGAGAACGCGAGTTCGATCTCGGCCTCTACTGGTTCTATGAGCAGAGGCGCCTTCCCCTTGTGAAGGCACTAGAATATGAACGAGCGACGAACGACGAGGCACGAGCGACGACTGATATGGCACATTATAGCGTAATCTGCTAGTATTACCGGGTTCAATAAACAGGATGACTTTGTGCGATCACGGAGTGGTCGCAAGAGCCCGGTAACACGGTGGCCATTCGGCACACTTACATTGTAGTCGCGCGCTTTGTGTGCGCGGTGGATTATTGTTGCATGCAGCAGAAACTAGCCAAATCGCAGATTGGGCTGATAGCCTGAAGAAGTATCCAATTCAGTGATTCCGTAGTATAATCGCCTTCGAACCTAAGGAGGACGGATGCTCGCGATATACATCGTTCTGGGATTGGTGCTATTCGTCGCCTGCGGCTTGACCGTTTACCGTTGGTATATCTACCGGCTCATCGCCAGGAAGGAGGCGTGCGAGAACAGGGACGAACAGGGGCGCCTCGTCGGTTCCGAACCCTTTGAGTTCAAGGGCGGGGACGTTGGCGTACTGCTCGTGCACGGCTTCGGCGGCGCGGCGCGTGAGATGCGCTTCCTGGGGGAGCACCTGGCGAGTAGGGGATACACGGTGAGGGGCGTCGCCCTGCCCGGGCACGGGCGCAGTGTCTTCGATCTGGAGAAAACGGGCTGGGAAGACTACTACGGCGAGGTACATAGGGCCTTTAGGGAACTTGCGGCACGTTGCCGCGTGGTGATGGGCTCGGGCCTTTCCATGGGCGGTGCCCTGCTGCTGCGCCTGGCGTCCGAGGAGAAAGAGTTGGCCGCCCTGGCGGTGATGAACCCTTTCATGTATGTCAGGTTCTCATGGTACCATCTCCTGCCCTCTGAGATATGGGTACGGCTCATGGGACGCTACCTGCGCTTTACCCACAAGGCGGAGCTGGGCCGCATCAATGACCCGGAACAATTCAAGCGGCACGTGGCGAGCCGTTTTCTCTCGATGCGCGCCCTGCGCCCCGTGATCAAGGGCTTGTCGG
>CBDVCL010000579.1:0-1563 GCA_965372475.1 uncultured bacterium
CCCCACGTATCTCTCTCGGCCGATCTTGTGATGGAGTTTCGCGCAGGCCCATAGGAAGGCGGCCGATTCCTTGTATCCCGCTTCGTGCAGCAAGCTGGCCTTGATATTCGCAAGTGTCACCGCCTCTAGATCCGTGAAGAAGCCCGCTCCTCTTGCTTCTCTCTCAAGAGCGCCGAGGAAACCCAGCATGCCCTCCGCACCCCGCGTGATCCAAGCAAAACGGGCGAGCCGGTGCTTGTGTGCGTGCATGCGCAACGCCGCGCTGTCTGCCACAAGTAGCTCCAGTAGCTCGGACGCCCTCTCCCCCTGCCATAGCTCTCGATACTTCCACACGGTATACGGATTCCCCAGCCAGGCCAAGGCCGTCTCGTGCTCGGCGATCGCGCCGTCGTCGGCGAGCAGTTGCCGCAGGGAATCGATGTGCGTTTGCCAATCCTTCACGTGAATCGACATGGCGAACAAGCCACCCAAGACCTGCCGCCGCGCAGTTCTCGATAATCGTTCCTTCGCCAGGGAACGGTACCAGTCCATCGCTTCCCCGTACTTCTCTGTATAACAGAGACATTCGCCGATCTTCAGCTTGCACACCTCCGTGTCCCTTCCCTCTAACATGTCGACCACCCGGCGGTATTCCTCCAGGGCGTACTGATACTCCTTTCGCTGGCGAAAGCCATCGCCCACCGCAAGCGGCGACACGCGCCGTGGCGACTTGAGACGGTACATCTTTACGTTGTCAAAAACCAGGTCCGTGCCGCTATAGGCCTTGAATCCAAACAAGCCCTTCGCCTCATCAGCCAAGGGATTAAGGTCCAGGTATTCTATCCGCTTCTTGCCGTCTATGCTCAAGGACAATGAGTTGCCGTACCTCTGCAACACGAGGCGTGAAGTCGTCCCCTTTTGAGCGGAAGCGTTCTCTACTGATTCGATAGGCCGAAGGACCCGGGTAAGCGAACCTACCGCCCCACCACGATCAAGGGCCAAGGTATACTCATAGGCGTCCCAGAATCCTATCTGCCCGTTAATAAAGACGCCTCCCTGCCCCTCGGAATGAGCTCCCACCACGAGATCCACCTCTAGGCGGACATCGCCGCTGACATTGGTGATTGGCATCACCAATCCATCCTTGATGACCAGCATGCCGTCCTCAATCCTGGCCGTTCCCTGTTGGACTTTCCAGTGTTGCCCCAACGCGGCCATATCCCGCTCCGCTGAATGCTGCTGCAAGGTCCGTTGCAGTTCAAGCTCCGTGACGTGTCCCAGAGCTATCGCCGCGAGCCCGAACTTGAGCCCCTTTTCCTTGGTATGCGCCAGGATCTGCTTGCATTCTTCACTGGTGATGGTTCCCGCTTCGATCAACATCTCTCCGATCCTCTTATCGTCGCCCTGCGCGACTAAAGGGTCGAGACGCTGCAGGTCCTGCCGCTCAAAGTCATCTTCGAAGACCAATTCCAACTCATACGCCTCCTTCATCCGCTCGCGGTAGACCAACCAACTGACCGCCGCCACGGCCAAACCGAGGATGAGAACTCCCGCCAGGGCCGCGGCCAGGCCCTTCTTGCGCTT
>CBDVCL010000580.1:0-1563 GCA_965372475.1 uncultured bacterium
GGGTGGTACGCTTGCCCTCGACCACGTATTCTATCAGCTTGTAGCGCTCATCGCGTACGCCGCGATGAAGGTGCTCGTAGGCGAAATAGAGTGAGTCGCGCGTGCGCTCATCCCCCGCAATCGCCGGCAGCAGGCTCTTGCCCTCCACCGAATCCGGTATCGGCGTGCCGCTCAAGTCACACAGGGTCGGAAAGATATCGCTGAGATAGCAAAAGGCATCGCTTTCCTTTCCCTTTGGGATATTAGGCCCGGCGAAGATCAAGGGCACGTGCACGCTGTGATCATAAACGCTTTGCTTGCCCATCAAGCCGTGCTGGCCCACCGCCAGGCCGTTGTCACCGGCGAAGACGATCACCGTGTTCTCCGCCTCGCCGCTCTCCTCCAGCGCGTCCAGCACCCGTCCCATCTCGGCGTCAAGGTGGGTTATCATCGCGTAGTATTCAGCGATGTGCTTGCGTACCGCCGCTTCGGGACGTGGCGTTTCTTCCAGCTGTTCATCGCGCCCGTACCAGCCGATATTAAAGGGATGCTCGGGCACGAAGTTCTCGGGCAGGGAGATCTTCTGCGGGTCATACATCTTCAAGAACTTCTCCGGCATGGTGCGGGGATCGTGCGGCGCCATGAAAGACAGGTACATGAACCAGGGCTGGTCCTGCTTGTCCTGCTGCAGGAAAGCTATTGCTGCGTCGGCAAAGAGCTCGGAGGAATGCTTGCCGGCCTTGACGTGGTCGACTGGCCTGGTCTTGACCTTGTTTGAAAGATTCTGCGTCGGGCAAAAGGGATTGCCTTTGTACTCACCGCTGGGGTCGAAATCGCAGGCGGGAACATTCCAGTGATCCTGCATGCCGCCGAAGAATATCTCAGCCCCGGCCGAAAAGCTGCGCGCGTAGGCAGCGGGGCCATTGTGCCACTTGCCGGTACCGAAGGTCGTGTAGCCCGCCTGGCGCAGCGCTTCGCCCAGTAGAACGTGCTCCTTCGCTATGTTTTGTCCCTCGCCCTCTATATGAAAGAGCGTCCTGCCGGTCATCAGCATGGCGCGGCTGGGCATGCACACCGCGCCGCAGCTGCCGCCCATGATGTAAGCGTTGCGGAAGCTGACCCCCCTGGCCACCAGCTTGTCGATGTTGGGGGTGATGATCTCGGGGTTGCCCAGCGCGCTTATCGTGTCAAAACGCTGGTCATCCGTGAAGAAGAATAGGATGTTCGGTTTGCCCATGCTCAGATCTCAATTTGAAGTTGTTTAGCGCATGATTATACAACAAATTTGGCTGAATATCAGTATTGGCGGTAGATCAGTAGCGTTAGCAAGGCGAAGAAGGCGTTGCAGCTTAGGTCCGAAAGGAGTAGAATCATGCGCGCGAACGAGGTAGGTAATCTACTAACAAGTCATTTGGAACAAGCGATGGGCGTTTCCCCATATCTGCACTGGACATTCAACCACGGCAACCGTAACGGTGACGAGGAGTTCGTCGATGAGCTGCTCGGCTCGCTGAAGGAAGCGCAGGCCCTGCCGGATGATCCACCCGAGCTGCGTTTCATCGTGCTGCCCAATGACCACCGGGG
>CBDVCL010000581.1:0-1555 GCA_965372475.1 uncultured bacterium
TGCTTCCCGATGGCGCGGCCGACGAGCCGTGCGAGGAACTTGGCGGCATCACGCCGCTCGCCAAGGCGGCGACGCCGCACATGGACCGCCTCGCGGCCGAGGGCAGGGGCGGGATGCAAGAGCCGATCCCCGAGGGCATGGCCCCGGGCAGTGAGACGGGCAATCTTTCGGTGTTGGGTTATGACCCCTCTGAGTATCTCCGGGAGTGCGGGCGGGGACCGATAGAGGCGGCCGCGCTCGGTGTGACGCTCAAGCACGGCGAGTGGGCCCTGCGTATGAACCTGGTGCGGGTGGATGGGCAGGGACGCATGGCCGACCACAGCGCTGGACACATAACCAGCGAGGAAGCTGCGCCGATAGTTGAGGAACTGGCCGCAGGACTGAAAGGCTTCGCCGAATTCCGCTTTCACCCCGGCAAAGGATACCGGCACCTGGCGGTGACGACGCTCTCACTCGAGGGGATGGAATATACGCCCCCGCACAGCATCGTGGGCGAGCTGGCGGCGGCGCATTATCCGCGGGGGCCGCAGGCGGAACGTTTCAAGGCCTTGGCAGAGAAGGGGCGCGAGATACTGTTGCAGTCGAGAGCTAACGCCGCCCGCGGCGAGGCGGCAGCTACGGACATCTGGTGCTGGGGAGCAGGTCAACGGCTCGATCTTCCCGCTTTTCGGCAGAAGTATGGTCTCTCTGGGGGCATGATTACCGCTGTCGATCTGCCAAGGGGGCTGGCCAGACTGGTGGGCTTGAAAGCCGACGAGATTGAGGGAGCCACCGGCTTCACGGATACCGACTACGGCGCCAAGGTTAGAGCGGCGCTGGCGATACTGGAGCAGGATGACTTTGTCTACCTGCACGTAGAGGCCATAGACGAAATGGGGCACGCCGGGGATGTTGCGGGGAAGGTGAAGGCGATAGAGGCGTTTGACGAGCAGGTGGTGGGCCCTATGCTCGAGGGCATGAAGACGCACGGCAAGAAGCGCATCTTATTGACCTGCGACCACCAGACGCCACTCGGGGTGAAGGACCACAGGGCCGGGGCGGTGCCCTTCGTGCTCTGGGGTGACGGCGTAGAGGCGGACGGGGTGGGTGCTTTCTCCGAGCAGGAATGCGGGGAGAAAGGGGAGGATGTCGTGCCGGGACATCGTTTGATGGGGATACTGGTAAAGAAGTGAGTTCGGTCGCGAGTCGCGTGTCACGTGTCGCCCCCTTCGGGGACAAACTGATTATCTGGCCCTGCGGGGCAAGTTGGCGGCGTGTCCTATTGACCCGAGACCCGAGACCAGGGACGCGTGACAGGTGCAAGGAGGAAATGAGATGGCACTAGTTGTGCAAAAATACGGCGGCAGTTCGCTGGCCGACGCGGTCAAGATGAAGCACGTCGCCAAGAGAGTGATCAGGGGTAAGCTCGCCGGCAACGATATGGTGGTGGTGGTTTCCGCTCCCGGCAAGACCACCGATAACCTGATCGAGATGGCCGGGCTGGTGACTCCTGTGCCGGACGAGCGGGAGATGGACATGCTCCTCGCCACGGGCGAGCAGCAGTCGGTCGCCTTGC
>CBDVCL010000582.1:0-1552 GCA_965372475.1 uncultured bacterium
CCGCCGTCTTCAACTCCGAGGCGGACTTCGTGCGCGTCGCCACCATCTGTTTCCGCTTCGTCGCCGTGGGCGGTCTCTTCCTCGCGCCGGGTATGATCTTCTCCCGCGCGATGCAAGGCGCGGGCGACACGGTGAAGCCGATGATCATCACCGCCCTCTCGCTCTTCCTCGTGCAGATACCGCTCGCTTACTACCTGGCGGTGCCGCTAGGCTACGGCGAGATGGGTATCTGGACGGGAAGCCTGCTGGGAAACGTGGCGAATGCCCTGTTGATGGCGGTTGTTTTCTTCAGGGGGAAGTGGAAGTTAAGGCAATTGTGAATTATGAGTTATGAGTTGTGATTTCCTTGCGAATTACGCAACTCATAATTCATAACTCACAACTCACAACTGCTTTACCGTCCTGATTAGTCTCATCAGCTCCGACCGCGACCTGGTCGCGCTCGTCATGATGTACAACGTTCGCCCAAGCACATCCAACGTACGCGGGCACATGTCCTTGGAGTACTTCACCGGCGCCCTGGCCAGCTTGTAGGCGTCCAGGCCCGGATGGTGCGCGCCGCGCTTGTCCATCACCGGCTCCCAGTTCGTGTAGACGTGCCTGCCGCTATCTATCGGCGACCAGCAGGATATCCCCTTTCCGCCCAGTTTGCGCTCAAAGGCGCGCCTCTCCTTGCCGCTTTCAAAGAGCAGGCCAAGCGTGGTGGCGCAGTCCCCCTTCTCGTCACGCACCGGGTTGAGACGGAAGGCAGAGCAGTCCAGCAGCTCGCGCGTCATCATCTTCTTCTCCGCGCGCAGCGAGCGCAAAATCCCGTCCATCCTCTTCAGTTGCACGCGTAATATGGCGCTGAGGATCTCGCTGAGGCGACAGTTCGTGCCGGCGAAGAAGGGAGTCTTGAACTTCGCGGTATCCTCGCGGAAAGTAGCGCCGCCATCATGATAGATGCGCGCCCTCTCGTAGGCCACCCGCTGGTTGGTGACCACCGCTCCGCCCTCACCGCAGGTTATCAGCTTGAAATGGTTAAAGGAGAAGCAACCCACGTCACCGATGGAGCCGTAACGCTTGCCACGGTAGCTGCCGCCGTCCGCCTGGGCCGCGTCCTCCACCACCGCCAGCTTGCGCTCCCGCGCTATCTTCATTATCGCCGTCATCTCGCAGGGCAGGCCGCACATGTAAACGGGCATCACCGCCTTGGTGCGGCGCGTGATCTTCCGCTCCACGTCGGCGGGGTCAATCGTCAGTGACTCATCCACCTCGGCCAGCACCGGCACCGCACCCACGCTCAGTACGGCCAGGGCCGAAGCTATGAACGTATAGGCGGGTACTATCACCTCGTCCCCCGGGCCTACCTCAAGCCCGACCAGGCCGCAGGTCAGCGCGGACGTGCCGCTGCTCACCGCCAGGGCGTATTTCACGCCGATCTTCCGCGACAGTTCCTGCTCGAACTTCCCCGTCTCATATACCCCCGTCCCCGCGTAGCGAGATAGTATCCCTGATTCGATCGCCCGCCGCGCCGCCGCAGCTTCCTCTTTGCCGATGATATACATCTTCT
>CBDVCL010000583.1:0-1543 GCA_965372475.1 uncultured bacterium
TATCTTGCAAGTGGGCGACGGTATCGCCCGCGTCTACGGCCTCACCAACGCCATGTCCATGGAGCTCCTGGAGTTCCCTAAGGGCGTGATGGGCGTCGCGCTCAACCTGGAGCAGGACAACATCGGCGTGGTGATCATGGGAGACGACAAGGAGCTCAAGGAAGGGGACAAGGTCAAGACCACGGGCCGTATCCTCGAGGTACCCGTGGGCAAGGAGCTTCTGGGACGCGTCGTCGACCCCCTGGGGCGCCCCCTGGACGGCAAGGGCCCGATCAAGTCGAAGAAGACCCGCCTCGTCGAAGTCATCGCCCCCGGCATCGTCGAGCGCCAGCCGGTGAAGGAGCCCCTGCAGACGGGGCTCAAGGCCATCGATTCGATGGTGCCGATAGGCCGCGGCCAGCGCGAGCTGATCATCGGTGATAGGGGCACGGGAAAGACCGCCATCGCCGTGGACACGATCATCAACCAGCGGAGTACGGACGTCATCTGCGTCTACGTCGCCATCGGCCAGAAACGCTCCAAGGTGGCGCGCGTCGTCAAGACGCTGGAGGAGCACAAGGCGCTTGACTACACGATCATCGTCTCCGCCACCGCTTCTGACCCCGCTCCCCTGCAATACATCGCCCCTTATTGCGGCTGTGCCATGGGCGAGGAGGTGATGGCGGCGGGTGGCCATGCCCTGCTGGTATACGACGACCTTACCAGGCAGGCCCAGGCCTACCGCCAGCTCTCGCTCTTGCTGCGCCGCCCCCCGGGACGCGAGGCCTTCCCCGGTGACGTCTTCTACCTGCACTCGCGCCTCCTGGAGCGCGCCGTGAAGCTGAGCGACAAGAACGGCGGCGGCTCTCTCACCGCCCTGCCCGTGATCGAGACACAGGCGGGGGACATCTCGGCCTATATCCCCACCAACGTCATCTCCATCACCGACGGCCAGATCTTTCTCGAGAGCGGCCTCTTCTACGCGGGCATACGCCCCGCGATCAACGTCGGCCTCTCCGTCTCGCGTGTCGGCGGCAACGCCCAGATCAAGGCGATGAAGGGTGTGGCGGGGATGCTGCGCCTCGACATGGCGCAGTATAACGAGTTGGCCGCTTTCGCCCAGTTCGGCAGTGAGCTGGACAAGGCCTCGCAGGCCCAGCTGGCGCGCGGCGAGCGCATGCGCGAGCTCTTGAAGCAAGCGCAGTACGTGCCGATGCCCGTGGCGGAGCAGGTGGTTGTGATATTCGCAGGCGCCGAGGGGTTGCTCGACGATATCGTTGTCGCGGGGGTAAGCGATTTCGCCGAGGCCCTGCTGAAGGAGCTTCGCCAGGAGAACAAGATCTTGAAGGAAATCGTCGACAAGAAAGTCATGGACGACAAGCTGAAGAAAGACCTGCTCGAGGCGATGAAGCAGTTCAAGGAAGACTACCTCAGGGCGCACCCCGAGGCGCAGGTGAAGAAGGTGGAGGAAGATAGGTGAAGAAAGGTAAGCTGTCGCTGGTCGCTCGTCGCTAGTGCAGTAGTGACGCCCCTCTGCGGGCGCCACCCCCGCGCCTGTCTGCCG
>CBDVCL010000584.1:0-1526 GCA_965372475.1 uncultured bacterium
CTGGGGCTTTTTTGGTAGAGCAATGGAGCAATTGAACAATAGAGCAATAGATGAGAATGGAACAATTGCGCCATTGCGGTCTATTGATCTATTGGTCAATTGCTCACCTATCCCTTCCCCTTCGGGGACATAAAAGCCGCCATAAGGCGGCCCTCTTTCCTTAACCTGCACCTACGATTCTCGGGCGGACACCCGCCGTCGTTAGCGATTGCCCCCACATTACCTTGAACGCAACAATCGCCAACTATGGCGGGTAAACTCAGGTCCGCCCCTACAGCTGGAGGTAGCCACCGCTATCTGGAACCATGTCCAGATAGGGGTGCCTTGATCTATTGTTCCTCCACCCAATCCTTCTTATCCAACAGCTTATGGTCGTCCTCGAGCACATCGCGGCCAACGGAGATCACGACCTCGATGCGGCGGTTGCGCGCTTTTCCTTTCGCGCTCTTGTTAGTGTCCACCGGCTTCCTCTCACCGTAACCGACGAAGAAGATACGCTGGGGGTTAAGCCCCATCTTGCTTACCAGCAGGGACACGACCGATCTTGCCCGTCCCTCCGAGAGCTCCTGGTTGTCCGCGAACTTAGCAGTGTGTATCGGCACGTTATCCGTGTGCCCTTCCACGATCACCACCACGTCCGGGTATTGGGCCAGCAGCGTGCCGACGCGCGCCAAGGCATCCTCGCCGCCTTCCTTTATCTCCGCCTGGCCCGTATCAAAGAGCACACTGCCCGAAGTGACGTTGACCGACACGCCGCTCTTAAGCAGTGTCGATGTGAGGGAAAGCAGTTTCCGTCTCTCCCCCTTTACCAGCAGGAAGGGCGGGTAAGCACCTCCCTCGTTACCCGCCTTATCCGTGGCCTTGAGCACGTAGCGGTAGAGTGTGTTCTTCCGCACCAGCGCACCGCTCTCTCCCCTGCCGTTCCAGGGCACTCGGTTTCGCACCTGCCCCTCGCCCGAAAAGCTCTTGATCACGCGGCCGCCCATCGTAGAGATCTCCATGCGCCATTCCGCTATGCCGTTCTCGTCACCCGTATCCAGGTAGAACTCCGTCACCTTGCCCTTGCTGCCCTTCTTCAGCTCCACCACCTGGTCCGGCACCCAGGCCTCGACGCGGGGCGGCTTTGTATCCAGGATGCACTCCCTTGCGCCGGCCTTGAGCCTCTCGCCGTCGCTGTAGTCCACGGCGTAGACAAGCTGATAAACGCCGTCCGCGCAGACTTCCCCCTTGTCGTCCTTGCCGTCCCAGACAAGCTCATCCGGCGGCCGGCCGCGGCCTTCTATCAGCCGCACCAGCTCGCCTGCCGCGTCATGTACTTCGACGCGGTAGTTCTCCACCGCCAGCGGCAGGCTGGTCTGGAGTTTCATCTTTACCTCGTCCTTGACCGAATCGCCGTTCGGCGAGAACAGCTTGGGCTTTGGCCTAAGCTCCAGTTTCTGCCTTCGGAAGGAGTACTCGATGGAAACGCGGTGGCATGACCCCAGGCTTGAGACCAGGTTGAGATAGGCATAGCTCGTGCGCACCTC
>CBDVCL010000585.1:0-1514 GCA_965372475.1 uncultured bacterium
CGGTGAAGGCAAATGGCGAGGACGCGCTTTCTGACGCCGCGGCGAAGCTGGCCGAAAAGATGGCGAAAGGGGAGGTGCGCAGGAAACACATCCTGCTCAGCCCCAGCAAGCGCCGCACGCAATTTGTCGTCGGTGGCTGGACGGGGGGCATGCCCGCGCAGTATTCTTTCTCGGTGGGCGGTGAAGTGATAGAAGAGAAACAGGATGACTACAGCAAGCCGGGGATCGCTCTCGGCCTCAGGTATTATCCTGCGTCGCTGCCGCGCTTCGGCATCGGCTTCTTCTACTACAGGGGAACGGGCAAGAGTGATGCGTGGGATGGTGAATATAGGGAATATGTCCCGGCGCTGGGCAGGACCGTAGATATATTCAGTACGGGCAAGCAGGTCAAGTTGTCACAGTTCGCCCTGCTGTCCTACCTCGACATTGGCCCTTCGCTCTCCCTGCCGAAGAGGAGCGTGCAGATAATAGGCGGCGTGGGCTTTCTCCAATTCAGCTACGAGGAGGACTACGGCATAGAACTTGACCGGCCCGAGTATAATTACGAGGGAGACAGCGTGGGTTTCGCTGCGGCGGGGCTGGGGTTTGCGCTGGGGCGGCTTGAATTGGTGACCATGGGGCAGTATGTCTTCAACGACGAGATCATGCGCCACGGTTTTGATGGCCCCGCAGACGGTTACGCTGCCGAGAGCAGCATAGTCTATACGAGGAAAGCGACGTTCTACGTTGGCCTCGGGGTGATTATCTAGGGGGCGGGGCGCTTCCTGCCATTCTCTGAAGGTACAGGCGTGCCGTCTTGTTCCCTGGTTCGATCTCCAGCGCGCGCGCGAGGTAGTGTTTCGCCGTCTCGGGGCGTCCCGTCTTGTAGGCGGCTACGCCCAGGTTTATGAAGGCGAAGATGTGCGCGGGGTTGTCCTCTATTGCTGCGCGCCACATTTGCTCCGCAACGGTGATGTTTCCCTTCTTTGTCTCGATATCCCCCAGCCTGAAGAGAAGGTCAGCGTTCACCATCGGCAGGTCGAAGGCCAAGCCGCGGCGGTAGATGGCTGCCGCTGCGTCTAGCTCTCCCGCGGCATGGTGTTCCCAGCCAATGTCCCGCAGGGCCGTGGCGTAGTTGGCGCGTATTACCTCGCTGCCCTTTTCGTGCGCGTAGCGTGCGGGGATGGCGGGAAGCCTGTAGCGGGAAAAGGGGGAGATGCCGCCGCCCCTGGGCCCACGGTAGTCGAAGGCGCGAAGTACCCCCCAGGGACGCAGGCGCGACAGGGTACCCTCGTCGAGGCGATTGGATAGCGTGTGGTAGAACACCTTGTGGGGATTAGCGGCGATGAGCGCGGCGGCAATTTCGGCAATGCCCGAGTATCTGCCGGAGGTGAGGGAGAGGCGTCCCTGCTGTTTGGTGACTTGGTCAAGGTACCAGGTCTTGAGCAGAAGGGAATCGTCAAGCACCGTGATGTCCTCTCTCAAGCCACGCGCGTGTTGCAGGTACCAGAGGGTGAAGGTGTTGTATTCGTTGG
>CBDVCL010000586.1:0-1512 GCA_965372475.1 uncultured bacterium
GCTTCTTGTCCCACTTGGTCAGTTTCTCGCGGCGGCGCTTGCGACCGCGCTCCAATATACGGTCGTAGTTGATGCCGCACTTCTGGACGGCCTTGCGCCAGCTGTGGAAATACCGCTTGGATGACGCGGCGGTGAAGAGGGGGATATAGTTTCTCGACACGTTGCTGGCGGAGATGTCAACGCCTGTGCGGCTGAGTTTCTTGATCTGTCGAACAATGAGGATCTTACTCCACTTCTGCTTCAAGAGGTTGCCTCCTTTCGGCGTATCTACGATGGTGGGTTAATAATGAAAATCTCTTGCGTCTCCTGCGGCCCGGAGTGAGCCCAGGCCAAAATAGAGTTGCCCCGGAAAATTGAAGTGCTATTATAGTTTACCCTAAGATGCTGTCAAGCGTTATTTCGTAAATCATTGTCAATAACACTTTGCCAAAGAGGGGCCTCCATGCCTTCTCGCTTGAGGAGGAAGGCGCCCGGGGGGGGTGAGGAAGGTGATGCTTAAGCTAGAAAATGTGACAAAACGCTTCGGCAAGATGGTCGCTGTGAAGCGCTTGTCCCTGCGGGTAAAGCGGGGTGAGGTGTTCGCTTTTCTTGGCCCGAACGGGGCGGGGAAGACCACCACTATCAAGATGATAGTCGGCCTGATGCGGCCCGAGCACGGGCGCATCAGCCTGGCGGGACTGAGCGTTGCGGGTGGCGGCGCGGCCTACCGCCGCCTCTTCGGTTACATACCTGACGGGCCCTATCTGCCGGGCAAGTTGAAGGTGGATGAGTTCATTCGTTTCTCAGGGGCTACTTACGGGTTGGGCGGAGGGGAGCTGGAGGAAAAGGCGGTGGCAGCGCTTGCCGAGTTCGGTTTGTTGGAGCAGCGGGGCGAGATGGTGGAAAACCTGTCGCACGGCATGCGGCAGAGATTGCTCTTTGCCGCGCAACTATTGCACCATCCCAGTCTGCTGGTGGTAGACGAGCCGATGGTCGGGCTGGATCCGGAAAGCGCCCTGCGCGTGCGTCGTCTCTTCCGCCGCATGGCCGACGAGGGGCGGTCGGTCTTCATGTCCACTCACAACCTGGAGGTGGCGGAGAAGGTCAGCGATCGTATCGCCATCATCGACAAGGGCAAGGTGCTCGCCATGGGCTCCTGCCGCCAGCTCCTCAAGCGGGGCAAGGACCTGGAGCAGGTGTTTCTGCGATTGACTGGCGGGAGCTAACGACGAACGACCAACGACCAAAGACCAACGACGAGAGATGCTTACCACCAACCCATATTATCTGATGCTATGGCTGGCGACTCGTCGCCTGCACAACCGCGCCCGTGCCGCGCTGGACCGCCTGGGACTCAACATCCTTTTCGGCGTCATCGGTCTGGTCTTCCTTGGGGCCATCTATGAGCTCTTCTGGAATTTGCTCCAGCACTTGAGGAAAGTGCCGCTGCTGGGTCCTGTCCTCGCCGCCAAGCTGTTGTCCCTGGTGATGTTGACTTTCCTGATGATGACCGTCTTCTCAAACATCATCAAC
>CBDVCL010000587.1:0-1509 GCA_965372475.1 uncultured bacterium
CTCAAGCAGTGGCGCGGCGTGGTCGGCCTGGCCCTCGGCATCGCTTTTCTCGCCTTCTACTCCGCCTTTACGCCGGTAGGGGACAACTGGGGCAAGGCCTCCTTCATCGTCATCTACTTCGCTTTCCTGCTATACCTGATCAACAGCTATTGGGTGCCGCTGGTCGAGAGCGAGAAGGGCGAACGCCTCTTCAATTACTCCCTGCTGGGCGCGGGCCTGGCCGCTTTTGTGGTCAGCACTATCCACCAGGCCTGGGGGGATTCGGAATTACCGCGCCAGCACTTCTATGAATGGGGCGGAAAGGACCTGGGGATGGCATTGCTCTTCTTGCTCGTGGCGTTCCTTATCTTGGCGCTGGCGATGCTATCGCTCGGTTTTTACCTCAAGAGCGTGAGAAAGGCGTCGCTGTGCCTGCTGATCTTCATAGCTGTCTTCACGCCGCTCTTCACCACTTTCTCGACGAACCTGGGCGGCTTTACCCAGGGGACGCTCAATTCCTTCGCCTACTGGATGGGACAACACATCGTGGAGCGCGGCAGCCAGCCAACCTGGTACTACCTGATGCTCTTGCCGGCGAACGAGCTGTTCCCGCTATTGCTGTCTATCGCCGCGGCGATATACCTGGCCATCTTCCGTCGCACGGCGCTCGTCTACTTCGCCATATGGTGGAGCGTGCTTTCCCTGGTAATCTACTCCCTGGCGGGGGAGCGCATGCCCTGGCTGACGATACACATGAGCCTGCCGATCATATTCCTCTGCTCCCTCTATATCGGCGAGATATGGCCTCGCCTGCTGAGAAGCTGGGTCCACCTGATAATCATTGCTCTCTCTTTCTGCCTCTTGCCCCTTTACTTCCGCACTTCTATCGGCCTCAGTTTCCACCGTCCCGCGGACCCGGTGGAGCCGATGGTCTATGTACAGACAGGCTATGCTCCGATCGAGGTGGCCTCCATCGTGCGCGAGATAGCCGAGAGGGAAACGGGCGATCACAGCATGCACATGACCATCGAGGCCAACTGTTCATGGCCCTTCGCCTGGTACCTGCGGGATTACCCGCACAAGGCCCACCCCGACTGGATCGGCAAGGCCGAGAAAAACCCGATAGTGATCACCGGCATCGACTTCAAAACCAAGGACGGCAAGAGCCGCGAAGACTATAACGAATCTATCCTCGGTGACAACTATGTCAGCCGCAAGTTCCGTATGCGCGTGTGGTGGGCTCCGGGGCGGGACCGTCACAAGCACGACCTGGCGGGGGTTGCCAACATCACTGAGAACAACTTCCCGCGGCCCGGATACTGGTGGCGCAACAGGGAATTACTCTACGATTTTCTCGTATACCGCAAGATATGGAACGTGGCGATGACGCTGGAAAAAGACGAGAACGGGAACATGGTGGAGAAGTATGACCGCTGGGCGGACGCTTTCAACATGCGCCTCTGGATACGCAAGGATGTCTATGCACGCCTGCAGGAGTTCCCCGCGGTGTTTGAGAGAGATAAGCGGTAT
>CBDVCL010000588.1:0-1508 GCA_965372475.1 uncultured bacterium
GCAGTCAATCCGGGCAATGATATTGACAAGAAAACATGTATTTGCTATAATATCACGCAGTATGTTCAGGAAAGCGCTGATAATCCTTTTGGGCGGCAGTATATTGGTCTGCTCCGCGCCGGCTCGCAAGCTGTCTTTTCTCAAGATGAAAGACATGGCGGGCAGCGAGGCCCAGCTCGGGCAGCTGCTCGGCAAGAAGGCGGCAAAGGACCTGCTGGCCAAGGTCACAGCGCCCAGTAAGGATTTCAAGCAACAGATCGGCCTAAAGGTCCGTGTCAACTACGACGGCCTTAGCCCCACGGCCAAGGTGCTGGCTATCCGCTACGCCCTGGACGAAGCCTTCGCGGAGGATCCCTCTGCCCTGGACAGGAAGATAAACTTCCTCCAGATCGGCATCGGCCTCTCCATCACCACCGCCCGCGACCTTTTCCAGGCGGATTTCGAGGCCCTGCTGGACGCCGCAAAGATAAAACGCTTCCACGCCTCAAATTCCGAAGAGAAAAAGAAGCGCCTTTACTATTACCAGAAGGGACGCCGCGAGCTGAAAGCCGAGAACCTGGACAAGGCCCGCGCTGCCTTCAGATCCGCCCTGGACAACCCGTACCCTACCCTATTGGAAGACGAGAAGCCAAGCACCGCTATCCTCTACTACGCCCTGGCAATGATAGAGGTCAAGGCGAAGAATCTCGAAACTGCCGAGGAGATGCTCAAGAACTCCCTGCAGGCCGACCCCTCCTACGATGAGGCGAAAGCCCTCCTCGCCCGGGTATCCACTCTGGCCGCGGATCATCGCGCCAAGAAGGAGCAAGAGGAGATGGATCGTCAACGGCTTGAGGACCTACAGGTAGAATACGACGAGAAGGTGTCACACTACGCCAGCAGCCGCAAGAAACTTGTCTACGTCATGGCTTGCGGCGTGGGCATAATTACCATCGGTTTCGTAGACAGCATGATCATCGATGACCCCGTAGAAACCGACCCGCAGGAGAGAAGGAACGAACTGGACCGCCGCAAGAAAGGGGCGAGCGCGATCATAACCGTGGGCGTGATCGAGCTCCTGGCAAGCGGCGGGTTCTACACCTATTACCTTTTACGCCAGAAGTCCGAGCCCACGCCGCAGGAATCCCTGGAAATGGAAAGGGTCGGCATCCCCGACCTCTTATATGGCCACCCCGGCCAAGTGCGCATCGCTTTGCTGAACCACCGATTCTAACCTCAAAGACACCCAGCCCTGGTCCGTAGGAACACCAGTGTCCGAAGTATCAGCTTTCTCACCACCAAGACACCAAGTCACCAAGAAAGAGGACGTACCTTCTCTTGGATAACGTCAACCTAATCTCTCCGCTCGAGGGAGAGCACTTATTGGCCTTAACAGTTGTGCTCCACGCCAACGTGCGACACCAAGTATCGTGATTTCTTTGAGACACCAAGGCATGTTCTATTCCGCGCGCGCGAGAACCACGAGCGTAAGCTCGTGGGTGAGCGCCATATAATACCGCCCGCCGCGC